>JACMLI010000176.1 GCA_014379705.1 Gemmatimonadaceae bacterium | reverse complement strand
CGCATGGGCAGGACTCCACGCATCCAAGGTTGCCATCGTCGACCCGTCGCTCCTGGTCGCGCTCGGCGCGCAGGTCGGCGACTCGGTGCGCCTGGGCTACACCAGTTTTGTGATCTCGGCGGCCCTCGCCAGCGTACCCGGGGACCCGGGCTTCGCGTCCACGTTCGGGCCGCGCATCTACATCAGCGACAAGTTCGTCGGCGAGACGCGTCTCCTCACGTTCGGGAGCCGTGCGGACTATGACGCGTTCGTCAGGCTGCCGGCTGGCACGTCCCCCGAGACGTGGCTCGAGCCGCTGCGGGCGCCGCTCGATTCCGTCGGCATCCGCGCGCGCACCGTCTCCCAGCGCGAGAGCTCGATCACCGAGAGCATCGACCAGCTCGCAGACTTCCTCGGGATCGTCGGCATCATTGCCCTGCTCCTCGGTGGCGTGGGCGTGGCAAGCGGCGTGAATGCGTGGGTCGCGCGCAAGATCGACATCGTGGCGGTGCTTCGCTGCGTGGGCGCGACGAGCCGGCAGGTCATGCTGATCTACGCGACGCAGGCCGCGCTCATGGGCCTGCTCGGGGCCATGGTCGGCGCGGCGATCGGCGTCGGCATCCAGTTCGCCCTGCCCGGCCTCATCAAGGACTACCTGCCCGTCGACGTGACCACGCGGCTCGAGCCCGTGGCGATCGGCACGGGCATCCTGCTTGGCGTGTGGATCGCGCTCGCTTTTGCGCTCCGCCCACTCGTCGCCATCCGCCGCATCTCACCGCTGCAGGCAATCCGCCGGACGGTGGATCCCCAGGGGACGCGCTCGGCGACGCCCGACTGGGCGCTGCGCTTCGTGAACGCCTTCATCGCCTTGACGGTCATCGGGATCGCCGCCACTCGCTCCAACTCATGGCTCGAGCTCGGGTCGTTCAGCGGTGGCATCGCGGCCGTGCTGGTGCTGCTGTGGGCGAGCGCGGTGGGACTGTCGCGCGGGGCGCGGCGCGCGCTGCGCCAGGGCTGGCCGTATGTCGTGCGCCAGGGCGTGGCGAACCTGTACCGCCCCGCCAACCAGACCCGCGCCGTGGTCCTGTCGTTAGGCTTCGGCGCCTTCCTCGTCTCCACGCTCTACCTCGTGCAGGCGAACCTGCTGCGCCAGATCCAGCTCACGCAGTCGTCATCGCGCGGCAACCTGATCTTCTTCGACGTGCAGGGCGACCAGGGCGCCGGCACGGATTCCATCCTTCGGGCGACGCCTGGCGTGGAACTGCTGGAGCGCACGCCGATCGTGACGATGCGCGTGGCGGCGATCAACGGAAAGGCGGTTGTCCGGCGCCCGCTCAATCCATCGTCACAGAACGCCCCGGACACGCGTCCACAGGGCGACAGTGCGCAGCCGCAAGGTTGGGCGGCGCGACGCGAGTATCGCTCGACCTATCGCGACACGGTCACGTCGTCCGAGACGCTCGTCTCGGGGAAATGGTTCGGCGAGACGCCGGCGCCGAGCGGCGCCCCGGTGGACGAGGTGTCCCTCGAAGTCTCGATTGCCGAGGACCTCGGCGTTACGCTGGGGGACCGCGTGACCTGGGACGTACAGGGCGCGAAGGTCGAGACGCGCATCACGAGCCTGCGCGAGGTGAACTGGGCGCGCTTCGAGACGAACTTCTTTGTGGTCTTCCCCACGAAGACGCTCAAGGACGCGCCCCAGACGTTCGTCGTGCTCGCGTCGGCGGGTGAAGGACCACCGGTGGGCGAGGCCCAGCGCGCCGTCGTGAACCGGTACCCGAACGTGGCGAGCATCGACCTGACGATGATCCGCAAGACCATCGCCGACATCTCCGCACGCGCGACGCTGGCGATCCAGTTCCTCACGATCTTCAGCCTCTCGATGGGCGTCCCGGTGCTGTTCAGCGC
Organism: Gemmatimonadaceae bacterium; assembly: GCA_014379705.1. Taxonomy (GTDB): domain Bacteria; phylum Gemmatimonadota; class Gemmatimonadetes; order Gemmatimonadales; family Gemmatimonadaceae; genus RBC101. The sequence goes on along the minus strand of JACMLI010000176.1, from coordinate 5,493 downwards.
CGTCGCGGCCACGCGTCGCGAACGGGTGCGGGAGGGCGTGCTGCTCAAGACGTTAGGCGCGACCCGGCGTCAGATCGGCCGGATCCTCCTCTCCGAGTACGCACTCCTCGGGACGCTCGGTGCGCTCTCCGGCATCGTCCTGTCGATGGGCGGCGCCTGGGCGATCATGAAGTGGGTCTTCGAGCGGCCGTTCACACCCGCGCTGCTCGAAGCCGGCGGTATCGGACTGGCCATGCTTGCCATGGCCGTGGGGATCGGGATGCTCAGCGGTCGCGATGTATTCCGCGAGACGGCGATGAGCGCGCTCCGGGAAAACTAGCTTTTACGGTCGCTCCGGCCTTCGCCGGTGCCCCGTGTCGTTCTTTCCATGCACTCGACCTGACGACGCTGGGTCCCCCGCACTCGGGATGACACCATTTTCGACTCCGTTGTCATCCCGGACAAGCGAGCGTAGATCCGGGACCCAGGGTCTCCAAGGCCACGGCCTTGCGATGTTCCGATCAACGTCTCTGGGTCCCGGATCTGCGCTCGCTGTCGCTCGCTTGTCCGGGATGACAGAATATGGGCGCTCGCTTGTCCGCGATGATAAAATATGGGCGCTTGCTTCTCCGGGATGACAGAAATGAGCGCTTGCTTTTCCGGGATGACAAAAATGGGCGCTTGCTTTTCCGGGATGACTGAATTGGGCGCCCGCTTCTCCGGAATACCTATGCCATTCCCGTCAGTTCAGCCGGACGATCGAGATCCGCGCGCCCGAGTTGGTCACGGTCGCGGCGCTCCCTGCATTCCGCAGGTTGAGCGTCACCGCTCCCGAGCCCGCCGGTCGTCGGTGGAAGTAGTAATTCCCCGAGCCAGAGATGGCCGTTGAGGTGAACGTCCCGGGGAAGTTGGTGACGAGGAGCGGGTAGGTGTTGTTGTTCACCCCACTCATCACGTCGCGCATGTCCCAACTCGGGTAGGTATACCGCGCGTTGAGGTTGGCGACGCCGAGGTTGTCGGTGTAGTTGGCGACGGTCCATCCGCCGACGATGTCGTCGAACGTCTTGCCGGCGCGGAGGGTCAGGTTCGTGATATCAACCTCGGGTCCCGCGGCCAGCTTGCGGAAGAACGCCCGGGCATTGCCTGCCGAGTACTGGTCCGCCGCGTAGCGCACGAGGGCCCAGGCAGCGCCGCGCTGGGCGAGCTCGGTGCGCGTGCGTGCCGACGTCGGCGACGCCGTGTCCGGGCGCAGCATCCAGAAGCGGAAGCGCGTGAGGTTCTGCCGGTAGAACGCGAGGTAGTCGTTCGTCTGCACGATGCTCGGGTTGATGTCGAGCGTCGTGAGGCTCTGGAAGTCGGTGAAGCCGCTCACGCGACGACCGACCGCCTCCTCGGCGAAGTGTGACAGCGCCTCGTTGAGCCACGGCACCTCGAAGGACTTCACCTCCGGGTTGTACTGCCGCACGCTCTGGTTGATCATGTGCTGGAACTCGTGGGCGATCGTCCCACGCGTTACCTGCCTCACCCCGGCCGTCGTCCTCGCATTCCCATTGATGGTCGCGTTCGGGTCCGGCGCGAGCAGGTAGAAGATCTCCTGCTCGTTGGTCTGGTTGCGGCAGTCGTTGTTGGTCGGGTACTCGCTGCGCTTGATCAGGTCACCGCCAAAGAAGAATCCGCCCACGATGCCCCCGGAACCGGCGGGCGTCAGCTTGTTGACCTCGGGCGTGTAGAGGATGCCCACACGCTGGTCGTTGTTGAGGTCCGTCGGCGCGCCAAACCAGAGCGTATCGGTCGGGAAGATGATGTTGTCGAATTCCGTCGCGATCTCGTTGTAGTCGGTCGTGGTCAGCTTGCCCGTCGGCGACGCGATGTCCTCCATGATCGTGGCGCGCGCCGATACCGTGCGTACCACCGCGCGGATGGCGATGAAATCGGAGCAGATGTTCTTGCCGGTGTTGAGGTTCGGGACGCGGATGGTCACCGTGTCCCCCGGCGCCGCGACTTGCGCCGCGGCCTGCACCGAGAGCCCGGCCCCCGCGCCGTTGAGCGACGTGCGGCGACCCTGCGTTCGCGGCAGCGCGTCACTAGTCACCTTCCGCTCGTACGCGCGCAGGCGGTTCTCCACGGCGTCCACCTGCTGCATCGCCTGAAAGGCGAGGATGTCCCGCGGGTCCTGCAGCCGCAAGCTCGACGCCATCGGCTGGGCATTCGCGGCAATCGACGAGAGGGAGAACGTGTAGGTGACGGTGTCGTCCTGCACTGGCTTGGCATTGCCCACGACATACAGGAAGTCCTGTTGCGTCGCGACCGCCGCCAGCGTGGCGCACCCGAACGCCGTTGCCCCACGCAGCCGTCGCACTTCACCCACCGTGAACGCGGTCGGGGCCGAACAAGGGTTCGGGTCCACGATGAACAAGGCGCTCGCGGACGCTGTCCCGCTGCGGGCGGTGATCGTGGCCTCGCCCGCCGTGACTCCCTTCACCCACCCCGACGACGACACGGTCGCGACTGCGGCGTTCGAGGAGCTCCACTGGAGGCTCGCGCCGGAGACCGTCTGGCCATTGCCATCCACCACCCGCGCCGTGAAGAGCACCGAGTCGCCGACGACCACGAATTCAGCGCTGACGGAGAGGCTGACGGTGGTGACGGACTGCCCGGGGTCGACGGCCGCCTCGTTCTTGCAGGCGGCGAGGGCGACACAGGCCAGGAACAGGAGTCTCTTGGACATGCGGGGTCGGCGAGGGGGAAGCTTGGTCGATCGGGGGGCGAACCGGGCAAACAGGGAGTTCACCGGGCGAATGCCTGCATTCCCCCGCCTCCCCAAGACACGCTGACGCGCGTCTTACCCTTTGGCCCAGAGAAAGGTCGAGTGCGCCTACTTTGCGGGCTCCATGCGGAAAAAGTCGATCCCGGCCGCCTGCTGGCCCAGCTCGACGGTTGCCACGCTGGTAAAGGTCTTGAGGTCGAAGATCTCCAGGATCCCCGGCTCGGAGCCCTTCCCCTCCTCCGTGACGAACGCGTACCGGTTGTCGGGAGAGATCACGACTCCATGCACGACGCCCTTGAACGTGGGTATCCGGACCGTTTCTGCCCCGGTCGCCAGGTCGAACACCGAGATCGACTTCCCGCGCTTGTTGGTGGCGATCAGCAACTTCCCGTCGGGGGAAACGGCGAGGTTGTAGACCCCATCGCCGGCATTGATCCGGCGCGTCATCGCCCACGTCTTGTAGTCGATCTCGACGATCTCGTTCGACTTGTTGCAGGCGACGTAGATCTTGTCGCCCTTCGCCGAGGGCTGGGCCCAGGTCGGCGAGCACTGCACGCTGGTCGCCGCGGCCATGGCCGCATCGTGACTCGCGGCAGGCGCATGGCCGGCGTGCTTCATAGCCCCCGGCGGCCCCGGCATTCCCATCTCCTTTCCTTTCCCAAGCATGAAATGGCGAGAGACTTCCAGGGAGCGGGTGTCGATCTCGGCCAGGATGTCGTCCATCATGCACGCCGAATACTGGTTCGTGCCCTGCGGGTTCACGCGGGACCCGTGCGGCATGGTGCACGTGGTGATGCGCGCGATCTCGACCATCTCTTCAGTCGACACCACCGACACCGACGACGGGACCATCTCGCCATGCAGGTTGAAGTTCACGACGAAGGCGAGCGTGCCATCGGGGGTCGTCTGGATCGTCGCCGGAAAGAGCCCGAGCGTGATGCGGCCGAGCATCTGATCATCGGCGGTGCTGAACTTCCAGAAGGTGCCGTAGGGCGTGCCGTGCGCGATCGAGATGTAGTACGACTTGCCATCCGGGGACACGCTGACGCCATGCGGTCCATTGATCTCGGTGGGCATCATCCCCACGCGCTGCTGCCGCTCGATGCGCGCCCCCTTGGGCCCGAAACGCACCAGGGCGAGCTGGTCTGCCGACTCGGCGACCGTAAAGACGAGATAGTCCTGGGTCGGCGGGGCGGGCTGCGCCGTCGCGGACGGCTTGGCCGCCTGCGCCCCCGCAACCGACAGCGGAGCGCAGGAGAGGAGTGCGGCGAATCGGAATGGCGAGATGCGCATCATGGCCCTGTGGAGGCGTCAGCACGAAAGCTAAGCGCAGCCGCCGCGCCAGGGAGCACCGCCCGCCTGGACCAGTGGCTACTTTCTCAGGACATACAGCGCGCCGACCCGGATCGTGGTCACGTCCTTGGGCTGAGAATAGAGCTCGGCGGTGAGCGAGAACTTCGGGTTGGCCTTGAATGCGGCACCGGCAAACGCTGTCAGCCGGGTCAGGTCGACGATGACGCGCGTGGTGTCGACGTTCCCCAGGAAGTCCGTGAACCCGACGTGGAAGCGCGGGCGAAGCGACGTGACGCCCCCACCGACGTAGGTCTGAATGCGGGAGTTTCCGCCGAAGCGGAGCGCTCCCTCGAACCCCACCATGTTCGGCTTGTAGGTGTCTTCGGACGGCGCGGTGGCGTAGCAGGTACCCGTCGGGTTGGTCGTCTGGATGACGTCGGGGGAGCAGGTGATTGGTCCCTTTACCTGCCCGATGGTGGCGTGCCCACGAAGCAGGAACGACATCCCGCCGGTGCCGATCCCGCGAGCGTATCCGAGGGCGACCTGGAAGAGGTTGGGCGTGGCATCCAGCACGGTGATCGGCGGCAGGTACGTGGCCTCGAGGGCGAAGCCTGCGCCAAGACCGAGTGCAACGCGCGGACGCGGGAAAATCGGCGACAGCTCGGTGTTCTCTGTCTTGGTGTTGACGTAACAGATCTCGGGGTGCCGGATCTCCTCGCTCGGCGTGGGCACGAGGGTCGCGTCGAACCCAAGGCGAACTTCGCCGGCGGTCATCGGCGCCACATTGCCCGCCGGCGAGAATGCGATCGGCGCGGCGAAGAAGGCCAGCATCTGGGCCTCACGGCTGCCCTTGCCAGGACGGCACTCCTGCGCACCAGCGGCCGATGCAGCCATGACGAGGAGCGCAGCAGGAACGGACAGACGACGAATGGGCATGGGCCGGGAGGTGGAGGGCGTGTCGTGCCTAACGAATCGTGAAGGTCACGCGAACGACGGCAGTCACGTCCTTGTCGATCGCCGTGACGTCATTGATGCCGTAGTCGGCAATCTCCGTGGAGAAGCGGGGCGTGATCTGGAAGACACCCATGCGGGCCTCTCGCACTGCCCCGATCTGCGAACCCGTGCTGCGGACGATGGCCTCGGCGCGGGCGCGGGCGTCCTTCGTCGCCTCTTCGAGCAGCGTCGTACGGATCTCGGCAAGCTTGGTATAGATGTATTCCGGCGCCTGGGCCTGCACGGGCACGCCCTCGGCGATCAGGCTGCCGATGCGCTGAGAGGAGCGGGTGATGCCGTCGACGTCTGGGGAGCGCACTTCGAACGTCTGCGAGGCCCGGTTGGTGAGGATACGCCCGGTCTCGCGTCCATCGTTGGTCAGTTCGGGAATGCCCACGGCCTCGACAGGACGCGTGGTGATCAGGGAATCCGGGATGTTCTCTGCGGTGAGGAACTGCCTG
>JACMLI010000175.1 GCA_014379705.1 Gemmatimonadaceae bacterium | reverse complement strand
TTGCGGCGGTGCGGAGCGCGTCGTTCGGCCCCAACGCGGTCGGCGTCTTTTCGGCGCACCCGGCCGGCACCGCGCGCATGGGCACCGACCCGCTGACGTCGGCGTGCACACCGGAGGGCCAGCGCCACGGCCACCGCGGCATCTACATCGCTGACGGATCGCTGTTGCCTACGGCGCCCGGGATCAATCCCCAGGAGACGATCATGGCGATGGCGTCGCTGGTGGCTGACGGGATGCTTCGTTAGGCGTGTAACGACACGGGGCTCCGGCCTTCGCCGGAGCGACGGGGAGGTGAACGGCGCGAGACTCCGGCCTTCGCGGGAGCGACGGAGGGTGAGCGACAGTCTCCTGTCGTCGCACCGGCGAAGGCCGGTGCCCCGTGTCGTTTGCTCGCGAGCGACGTGTTACCTCGCGACGCGAAACCCCTTTTTCACCGCCGCGAGATCCACGCTCAGCGAGTCGAACGTGCGGTAGTCCGCGCTGCCCTCCGCAAAGGGATTCGACTGTGGCAGCGACGCGATGAACACCTGGCCCGCAGAGCTCGTGAGCGAATCGCCCTGCGGAGGCCCCTCCTGCCGGGCCACGTCAGCCCATGCGGCGCTGTCGTACACGAAGATGCCCAGCAGTATCTGCGGCACGATGCTCGTGTCGCGAGGCGCGTAGGTGAACATGCGCGCCGCGCGGTAGGTCCCCGTGCCCGGCACGTTGTCGTCGAGCGTCACGCGATCGTCCCAATTCGCTGGTACATCGAACGCCCACCCGATCGGATTGGTGCTCGCCGCGACAACGGTGTCACGGGCTGGGCGCGGCGCCTCGGATGCACACGCGCATACAAGCGCGGTGACGGCCGCGAGGGCGACGCAATTCAATGCCTTCATGGTGGGGAAGAATTCACGAGGTGGTCTTCGGGGATGTCGTCGTCAGGTCTTTCACCAGCTGATACCAGAACTCGCGGCTGCGATAGAGCGACGCCACAGGCACGGCTTCGTCGAGCCCGTGCGAACGATCGCGCGTGGGATCCATCTGCAATGCGGACACTCCGTAGACCGGCACGCCCACATTGCGAAGGTACAGCCCATCCGTCGCCCCCGCTGACATGCCCGGCACGACCACGGCGCCACTCCAGAACTGTCTGGCGAGCCGTTCAATGGAAGGCATCACGTCAGGGCGAAGTGGTGAGGGAGGGCTTGGAGTGGGAGAATACACCGACTGCACCGTAATGCTCGTGTCGGCAACGACCTCGACCAGGCGCCGTTCGATGTCGGCATTCGGGACGCCCGGCATCACGCGGCAGTTCACTCTCGCGGTCGCGGCCTGCGGGAGGGCGTTCTCGGCGTGGCCACCTGAGAGCATCGTTGCTACGCAGGTCGTGCGGAGTTGGTACTTGAGCGCGACGACCTGCTCGATCCGGTCGATGGCAGTCCCGGACGTTTCTCCACGACCGGCCGCGCGCATATCCTCGGCGAGCTGCCCAGTCTCCAGCTCGGCGCCACGGGTGAACGCCGCGCGCGTCACTTCATTGTACATGACGGGGAAGCTGTTGCCTGACAAGCGCGTGAGGGCAGCTGCGAGGGCGTAGATCGCATTGTCTGAGCGTGGCGTCGAGGAGTGCCCACCGGGATTGCGTGCCGTGAGATCGAAGGCCGTGTAGACCTTCTCGGCGGCTTGCAAGTCGAACAACACCTTGCCGCCCTTCGGTTCGCTCACACCTCCGGCGTCTGTGTTCAGCGCGTAGTCGGCGCCCTTCAGTCGCGGGACGTTTGCGATGAGCCAGCTGATGCCAGCGGCGGCCGTGGTCTCCTCGTCGCATGTGAGCACCATGACGAGGTCGCGCGTGGGCACGAAGCGCTCGCGCTTCCAGCGCACCATGTTCGCGACGAGGACGGACGCTCCAGCCTTGTTGTCGAGGACGCCGCGGCCGTAGAACCAACCGCCTTCCTCGCGCAGGACATATGGGTCGAACTTCCAATCCGCGCGACGCGCGCCAACGACGTCGAGATGCGCCATGAGTAGCACCGGCTTGGCCGACGCGTCGCGTCCGCGCAAGGTGGCGACAACGTTCAGGCAGGCCGGAGCGCCGCCCAGGAGCTGTGCGTCACGCGGAGCGTATCCTGCGGCGATCAGGCGGCGCTGCACCGCGCGCGAGGCTCGCGAGACATTTCCTCCGAGCGGTGAGGAATTGATCTCCACCAGCTCCCGGAAGATCGCGCGGTGGAGCGAATCCTCTCTCGGCGTCCCCTCCTGGGCAGCGGCGTTTGGCCCGGTGGCGAGGAGTGCCAGCAGCAGGAGGAAGGGCGCTCGACGTCCAGTCCAACTGACCGGTCGGAGTGCCGTGCCCTTCATAGTCACCATCCCGAGATTCGGTTCATGAGGGAGACGCGTGCGTAACCTCCACCTCCCCACGGGGCTCCGCTAGCTTTGGACCACCCACCGCGCGACCCCCACAGGAGCAAGCCGTTGACCACCCCCGCCGACGCGACGACGACGTCGCTCGACGCACTCTGCATCAACACCGTGCGCACCCTGGCCATGGACGCCGTCCAGAAGGCCGACAGCGGACACCCAGGCGCCCCGATGGCGCTCGCCCCGCTCGCGTACGCGCTGTTCACGCGTCACCTTCGCCACAATCCCGCCGATCCGTCGTGGCCCAACCGCGACCGGTTCGTGCTGTCGAACGGGCACGCGTCGATGCTGCTGTACGCGTCGCTGTTCATGAGCGGCTACGACGTGACGCTGGAGGACATCAAGAACTTCCGGCAGTGGGATAGTCGCACGCCTGGGCACCCGGAACATGGCCTGACCCCAGGCGTCGAGACCACGACCGGGCCGCTCGGCCAGGGGTTGGCAAATGCGGTGGGCATGGCTGTGGTCGAGGCTCACCTCGCGGCCGAGTTCAACAAGGACGGACACGCGATCGTCGATCACTACACGTACTTCATCGCCGGTGACGGATGCCTGATGGAAGGCATCTCGCACGAAGCGGCGTCGTTCGCGGGGCACTTCAGGCTCGGCAAGCTGATCGGGTTCTACGACGACAACCGCATCTCGATCGATGGCAGCACGGACATCACGTTCACCGATGACGCGCAGCGACGCTTCGAGTCGTACGGGTGGCAGGTGCTGCGGGTCGACGATGGCAATGACCTCGAGGCGATCGACCGTGCGGTGGCCGCGGCCAAGGCCGACGCAACGCGTCCGACGCTGGTGATCACGCGGACGCATATCGGCTTTGGCTCCCCCAACCGGCAGGGCTCGGCGAAGGCGCACGGCGAGGCGTTAGGCGCCGCCGAGATTGTGCTGACGAAGAAAGTCTACGGGTGGGAGTACCCGGACGCGTTCCATGTCCCGGCGGAAGCCACCACGCATTGGCGTGGATTGACGGCGAAGGGCGCCGGCGAACATGACGCGTGGCGCAAGCAGGTCATTGCCTACGCCAGGGCGCATCCCGACGCCGCGAAAGAGTTCGGCCGCCGCATGCAGGGCGACCTGCCGGGTGGCTGGACACAGGCGATCCCGACGTTCACTGCGGAAAACGGCAACGTGGCCAGCCGCGCCGCTTCGGGAGCGGTACTCAACGCGATCGCGGCAAAGGTGCCGGAGTTGTTCGGCGGCTCGGCCGACCTTGCGGGCTCGAACCTGACGACCATCAAGGCGTCCTCGGTCTTCTCGCCGGACAACCTGGCCGGGCGCAACGTGCCGTTTGGGGTGCGTGAACACGCGATGGGGTCGATGATGAACGGGATGGCCCTGCACGGCGGGGTGATCCCGTACGGCGCCACGTTCCTGGTGTTCACCGATTACATGCGCCCGGCGATTCGCCTCGCCGCGCTGATGCACCAGCGCGTGATCTACGTGATGACGCACGACTCCATCGGCCTGGGCGAAGACGGCCCGACGCATCAGCCGGTCGAACACCTCACCGCGCTGCGCTGCATTCCCAACGTGCTCGTGCTTCGCCCGGCTGACGCGAACGAAACCGCCGAGGCGTGGAAGGTGGCGATCTCGCACAAGACGGGGCCGTGTGTCCTCGCGCTCACGCGCCAGAAGTTGCCATTGGTGGACCGGTCGTTGCCGGGGCGTGGGCCGGCGGCCGACGTGGCGAAGGGGGCGTACGTGCTGTCGGAGAGCACGGGAGGCGCGCCGGAGCTGGTGGTGATGTCGAGCGGGTCGGAGGTGTCGATCGCGATGGAGGCGCAGGCGACGCTCGAGCGCCAGGGGAAGCGCGTGCGCGTGGTGAGCGTGCCGAGCATGGAGCTGTTTGCGCAGCAGGACGCGGCGTATCGCGCGTCGGTGTTACCGGCGGGTGTGAAGCGGATCGCGATCGAAGCGGCGCATCCAATGTCGTGGTATCGGCTCGTTGGCGACAACGGGACGGTGATCGGCATCGAAAAGTTCGGGGCGAGTGCGCCGTACCAGACGGTGTACAAGGAGTACGGAATTACGGCCGACCATGTCGTCGAAGCGGCGGGTCACCTTCTGGCGGCGCGCGCGTAGCCGTTCCTGGCGGAGCGCGCGAGCCAGCGGGGGAGGCTGAACGCTTTTGAAGGTGGTGATGTCGAAGCGAGATACCGGGAACTCCGATGTCACGATCGATCTCACGCTGGCTTGGATGTGCTTGTGTCACGGCGACGATCGGCTGCTTGAGCAGCCACGCCGCCGTGACGACCGCGTCACCGACCGTCCGCGTGCGGTTCGTGGCGCACGGTGACTCGTTCAAGGCTGCAGCGAGCGAATACGAACGCCTGTGGGCCGCGGAAGGTGCTCGCATCGTGCAGGCCATGGAACGGGTGTCTGGCCTGAGGTTCGTCTCGTCGAACTACGCCGACACTGCCATCGTGGCGCAGGTGCTCGAACGCGCCAGCAATTCCGGCTATCGCGACACGCCGATGGAGCTGCGCGCGAGCTACCCGTTCGACACCAGGCGCGCGACCCTGATTCACGAACTCGGTCACCGGTTGCAGGCCGGGCTCTTTCGTCGTGAGGAAGAGGAGCATGGTCCGCTGTTCCTCTGGATCTACGACGTGTGGGTCGAGCTGTACGGGCGCGAGTTCGCTGATGCCCAGGTAACCGTTGAACGACGACGCGGAGGACGATATCCCGCGGCGTGGGACGCGGCCATGGCCCTCAACGCAGCTGAACGGTCTACACGGTGGAAGGCGTTGCTCGCCGAACGAAGTCCGACGCGTCGCTGAGGCAAGGGTCGATCGCCCGGACTCAGGCCGGAGCGCGATGTCAATCGTCGTGTGCGTTCGCGCAAACACACGGGCTCCGCATTCGCTGGAGCGACGAAAGGTCATCGTGTGCGGCGCGTCAGGCGTCCCTCGGCATAGCTGAACTCCTCGCCGATCGCTCGCGGAGCGACCGCCGTGTATCCCGCGGCCGATGCAGCGTCTGCGAACGCCTGGTACCGCTCCCCCATGACGCCCCCACAGCGCACGTGCATCGGCACCGTCACGCGCGGCTTGAGTCGGGCGATCGCGTACATCGCGCCCGTGCGCAGGGACTCGGTCGCGTTGCAGCGCGAGCCCATCGCCATGGGGACGAAGGCGATATCGACCGCCATACCTAACGACGCGAGGTGGTCGACTTCAGCGCGATAGTCGCCGTCGATCTCGTCGACCCAGCGCGCGTGGTCGCCAGCGTGATAGATCGTGACGTCGCCGATGCGCGCCAGCAGGCCGACGCCGGAATCGGTCGACCGGATGGTCCACAGCCGGGCCGGACCCACCGTCACGCTGGTCCGTGGCTCGAGGCGCATGTCCTGCGGCCGCAGTGGCGACGGACCGCCGGCAGCCACAGACCCTCGCGGCACGCTGTCAGCCCACGCCAGCAATCCGGTCGCGAAGTGATCGTCATGTTCGTGTGTCGCGATGATCGCGACCGGGCGATCGCTCAGCTCCGAAGGCCGAAGGGCAACGAGCCGTGGACCGATGTTGTCTCGCGCGGCATTCCGCCCCACGTAGTCGATCACGAGGCTTCCCGCCGGAGTGCGGATCCACCACCCGCTGTTGCCCAGGTAGCGAAGGAGCACGGTCGTGTCGCGCGTCACAGCGGGCCGCTGCGTCGTCGCCTGTGAAACGATCGGGCGCGCGAGCGCGAATGCCATCAGCACTTGCAGGGTCACGCGTGTCGTAGATGATCGCATTGCCAGGGAGTGCGGGAGGGAGAATGGATAGATAGGCGCGATCACTCGTGCGTCGTGTCGATCGTGGGACGGCCCGTGCCGTGGGAGCCATGCAAGGCCGGACATCGCGTCGGACGCAATTTTCTTCAACCATCGCGCAGCCAGGCGGGCTACCATAAGGAGGGGACGCGGGAACCCTTTGTTCGGACCATGTCACAGAGAGTGCGGCACCCGATCCTCGTCGCTGCCACCGTCGCGCTCGCGTCACTGCCGCGGGTCGCCACAGCGCAGTCAACGGCGCTGGATACGCTGGCCATCGAGCACGCCACGGTGCTGCCGATGGACCGTGACACCGCCCTCGCCGACCACACCGTCCTTGTCTGGCAGGACCGCATCGTGTGGGTCGGACCTTCACGCGACGCGAGGATCTCCGGACGGGCGCGGCGGATCGATGCACGCGGCGGGTTCCTCATCCCCGGACTCGCGGACATGCACGTGCATGTCGATAGTGTCGAAGAACTCGCACACTACCTCTCGGCAGGCGTCACGACCGTGCGAGTGATGCACGGCGGGCCGCAACACCTGGAGTGGCGAGCAAAAGTCGCAAGCGGGGCGCTCGTGGGGCCGACGATCATCACGGCCGGGCCGCCGGTCGGCCAAGGGATCTTCAGGCGCGACGCGCGCTTCGTACCGTTGCAGACCCCCGCAGACGCCGACCGCGTCGTGAGGGAGCAGGTGCGGGCGGGATACGACATGATCAAGATCATCCAGCGCGTCAACGTGGCGACCTACCAGCGACTCGTCGAGGCCGCGCGCGTGGCGCAAGTCCCTGTTGTTGGCCACGTGGTCGACAATATCGGGCTGGATCGGGCACTCGTCGCCGGACAGGTGACGCTCGAGCACGCGAACGGACTGCGCCAGCGATCATGGCTCGCCCGGCTAATTGGAGGCGATGACGCGGAAGCACTGGACAACGACGCTCGCGCCATCGCGCGCGCCGACGCGTGGGTGGGAACGATCGTGTCTCCACGAAATGGCCTTTGTGACCCGGCGACGCCCACAACGCTGCGAACGGTCGCCGCGCTCCGCCGCGCCAATGTCAAGCTGCTGGCCGGGACCGACGCGGGGATCGGGCCCGTACGAGCGGGGACATCGCTACACTGCGAACTTGCCACCCTCGTGGCAGCCGGGTTGACGCCGTACGAGGCGCTCCAGGCGGCCACCGTGAATGCCGGCGCATTCGTGCGCCTGCACTTGAGGCCACCACACGTACCCTTCGGCACCGTGACTGTAGGGTCGCGCGCCGACCTGCTCCTCCTTTCCAGGGACCCGCGCGTCGACATTGACGCGATCACCGCACAGATCGCTGTCATGGTGCGCGGGGTGTGGCGACCGCACTGAGAACCGGGCGCCGGCTCAGCGTATCGGAAGCATGGGTAGCTGTACGAGTTTCTCGAACTCCTGCGGGCTCGTGAGGAACCCGTGCACGCCGCCGTACTCCTTCACCTGCCACCCCTGCCGACGTATGAACTCTGCCAGGTGCGTCGTGGTCTCCGCATTGGCCCCGCGCTGTGCGATAGCATTGGGTGCCTCGATCAGGTCGCCCTGAAAGAGCACGCCCTCCGCCGGCAGCCACGCGACGAGCATCTCCGTGGCGTGCGGGCTCGCGATCTCGTGGATCTCCACCGTGCGCCTTCCATCCGTGAACACGCGGCGCTTGCCCGTGAGCACCTCGAGCCGGTTGGAGGGCTGAGGCGGTGATTGGCCCGGGAGCAACGTGGACTGTGGGGCTGCCATGATGCGTTTGAAGTAGTCCACATTGCCCGCGGTGGTCACGGTGGTGGCACCAACGGCCGTGTAGTGCCGCACACCGCCAAAGTGGTCGTCATGATGGTGCGTGGGTACGACGTAGCGGATCGGCTTCCCCGGCGCGAGTTCCGCGGCGCGGCGGATAACGGTCGACGCGGCGTTGGGCGAGGCATCGAGCACCATCAGGTGGTCGGCGAACTCCACGAGGACTTGCCACGACCCGCCGCCACGGATCGCCCACACCCCCGGGCCGAGCACGCGCAGGGGATCGGGGGCCGGCGCGGGAGGCAGCACGGCGGAACCCACGGGAGGAGCGAGGAGTGAATCCGGGATCGCCTGGCCAGCTGCTGCGGAGATGTAGCGCATTTCGCGCGTCATCTCGCCCGCGCGCCACAGCTGCGCACGTGCCGGCAACAGGACGCCGTCGATCATCCGATAGTCGAGGAACTCGGTGTCGAGCGCCGCATCCCCGAGGAAGGCGTCCATCCCCACCCCCATCACCGAACGCAGGCGATGACTGGTGGGGTCGAAGCCGAGGGTGACGGTGGTATTGGGGAAGAAGACGACGACGGCATCCACGACCGCACCGCTCGACAGGCGCGTCCGCCCGATGTACCGGCGCAGGGCCGGCGCGCTCTCGGCGGCGACCATCAGGTACCCCTGCGGCACCTGGAAGAGGTTCCCGTACTGCTGCGACGCCGGAGGATACTGCTGGTTGCTGTACGTCTGTGCGCGGACGTTCACGGCGTAGTGGCGCGCGCTATCGCTCACAAACCGATTGGTGTATCGAAAGCCGCCAGGGAAGCCCGTCGTCTGCTCCACCACCATCCGCTCGCGTGCGAGGTCACTGAAGTAGTGGACGATGCGTGGCGTGCTGTCGTAGGGCGCGGCCACCCGACGACTCTGGTTGCGATGATAGTCCTGGCCCTCGATCCTCACCTGGAGCTTCCGCACGGCGCGCACCGCGTCGATGCCGCCATGGGCGGCAACGGCCGAATCGATGAGCGCCGACGCTCGGGCCCAGGAGTCGACGGTCGTCGGCGTGGAGTGGGCCTGGCAGTGCGCGGACCGCACGGGCAGCACGAGGAGGACCAGGAGGACGAGGATCGCATGAAGTGGCACGGTGGCTCCGCAGGGAGGAGGTCACGTGCATCTTGCGCGCGGCACCATGGGAGCTGGCCTGCGATGGGACGATGCGGGTCGTTGGGGGGACAGGGACGGACGCGCGGCCATCCGACAGTGCGATCCGACAAACGTCACTGCGGTAGCGCTCAGCGTCGAGTGGTCGTAAACGCAAGGATGGCCTCCGCCGCGGAGTGACTCGCCGCATCCCGCCGCATCGCGACGCCCTGCTGCATCGCGGCATCCCGATAACGCGGCTCCGTCATCAGCTGCTCCACCGCACGCCGTACCGACTCCACTGACACGTCCTTGGCACCGAGCACGATGCCGGCACCGACTTCCGCGACGCGGCCGGCCACCATGGCCTGTTCGGACATCTGCGGGAGCAGCAGCATCGGCACGCCAGCGAGGAGCGACTCCTGCACACCGCCGAGCCCCGCGTGCGTGACAAAGACACTCGCACGACGCAGTTGCTCGCGCTGGTCGGCGAAGGCGAGCCACTCGACGCGCGATCCCGCGGCGGTGCTCACCTCGCGTCCGCCACGCGTCGCGGTCACGCGCCACGGCCCACTGTCGAGCGCACGCACGCACAGGTCGAGCAACGTGCCATCGCCCTGGAAGAGCGTGCCAAGCGAGAGATATACGCGATCCCCGTCCGGGGCTTCCGTCACGGGGCCGTCGCCCACCAGGCAGGGGCCGGCGAAGATCGTTCGCTGCTCGTCGAACGAGTCGCCGTGCGGCTGGAAGGCACGCGTCGTGTAGACCACCTGCCGCTCGGCGCGTGGCAGGACGATCGCCGTGGGGCCGACCCCTTGTACGGCATACTGCGTCGCGAGACGACGACGCATCCTGTTCGCACGCCAGACGGCTCCCTCCTTCGCCAGGGCATCCGACAGGCGCCGTGGGTGCACGCCACCTCGCACTGCGCTCACGAGGACGCGGCGGTTCACGGCGAAGGTGGGAATCGAGGCCACGACGGGCACCCGCAGGATCTGCGCGACCCAGTAGCCCCACGGCGCCAGCAGGTCGGCGATGACATAGTCAGGCTCCCAACGACGGAATGCATCGAGGTCGGCCTCGAGCACGGCCTTCGTGGCCTCCATGACCACGAGCGAGAGGCGCGGAAGTTCGGCCACGCGCTCAGGGAGCGCCTCCACCACGGGCGTCCCGTAGCTCGCGGGCTCCGCGCCCGTGGCCGCCACTATTTCCTCGAAGCCGCCGCCGGCGTAGTAGCGCACGGCTTCACCGCGCTTGACGAGCGCCGATACGACGTCGCGGCTGGGGCGGACATGGCCGTGCAAGGGAACACCGAGGAAGAGTGCCCTGCCACGGCCCGCGGGGAGGATGTTCGCCAGCGCTACTGCGGTGTCGTCGCGCGACACGCGGCAAGCGAATCGGGCCCCGTGGCGATCGCCATCGGCGTCGGCGCGGGAGTGAGACGCCAACGATCGGCACTGTCTCGCGCCATTTGGCTCAGGAACGAGCGGCAGGACCGCGGCGCGCCGCGCAAGACGATGGCGAAAAGGTCGAGCATCGCGGCGGGGCGCCGGCGCAGCGCGTGATTGCTGCCGAAGTGACGGATGAACCAGTTGCCGGTGACCGGACCGTCGGTCATGTCGACGACCTCGAGGCTCTCCGGCCAGCCCGCGCTCCCATCGAGTCGCCCTGCGCGTGGCGACTTGTTGACGAACGACGACGCGAGCAGCATGCGGTCGTTACGCGCGCCGTAGAGCACCTGCCGCGTCGACGTGCGCTGCGCGTGGGTGAGGAGCGAGTCGGTGAACCATGTGGCATCCACGTCCGGCGAGACGAAGGCCAGCGTGCGCAGCGGGGTCAGGGTGAGGCGCGGACCGATGGTCGAATCGCGAATCGCGCCGTCGAGCAACTGGTTTCCCAGGCTGTATGCCACCACGACGATGCGCGATGCGCTGTACCGGGAGACGAGGTCCCGCAACAGCGACACGAAGTCCGAGATGCTCTCCTGAGCCTGGGATCGGTCACGCCGGTAGGCAGTCGAGAGCGGGTACTTGAGCGTCGGCCATGATACGCCGCTCCCACGCGACGGCCACGAAAAGACGACCAGCGGCCCGGTGAAGCTCCCGCGTCGTCGCAACTCGGCGGCATGTTCGGTGACTTCCTCGAATGACGTGCCGAAGCCGTGGACGTACACGAGGATCGGGAGCTCGGGCTGCGTCGACGAAAAGAGTCCCGCGCCGAGAGCCGCGAGCCAGTCTTCGCGCGCCATGGCGGTATCGCCCACGAGCGTCGCCGGAACGCTCCCTGACCAGAGCAGGTCACCAACCACGGCCGTGCCGACGCTGAACGTGCGAGCGCCAAAGGAAAGGGCGCCAGGCTCATCCCTCCAGCGATCGCCGCTCGGCGCACGGTTGGTCGCGTACCAGATGGTGTCGGTCGCAACGAATCGGGTGGACTGGGCAGCAACGTCACCGGCAACCGCGGCAAGGAGGCCCGCACCGAGAACGAGCCGCAAGGCACCACGAGCGCAGGAGGACGGGGACCGCATGGCTCAAACATACCCCCTCCCGCCCGGAACGGACCCAACGACGGTCAGGCCTTACGGCAACCGGAGCCTCACATCGTGGTCCACGGCGAGCGCGGTTCCCGTGGTGCGCGGCGTCACAATGGCGACACCGCCGAATGGCGCGCGCGCCTGATCGCGGAAGGCGGTGGATATGAACGGGTCGCCCTCGAACACGATCTCGTACACCCGCGATGCCGCGCCCGACGCCGAGACCTCGAAGTGCACGTGGCCGGGGTTTCGTGAGTTCGGATAGGAGCCCGGGCGGATGGTGGTGAACGTGTAGCGACCTTGCGCGTCACTCCGCAGGTAGGCGAAGAGTCGCGGCCGGTCGCTCCCGCCACTCGACCCCGGGATGTATTCTCCCTTGGCGTCGGTCTGGTAGACGTAGATCGACGCGCCGGCGAGGGCCTGGCCATCCTCGCCCAGTACACGTCCCGATACGGTGAGGCGCGTTCCGGGTTCGGCGGCGCTGGCGAGGGTCGCTCGCGAAGGGGCATCGGCAGGCGCCGTGTGTGCCGCCTGCGCGCCGGCGCTCCATCCGAAGACGACGGTTGTGGCAACCAGGCCGAAGGCCGGCAGGAGTGTGTGACGCATCGTCGTGAGCTCGCGCGAGAGGGAACGCGTGACGAAGCTCCGCGCGAGCATGGGTGACAACCGAAGTGGTGCGAGCAGTCGTTGGGCGGGTGCAGGACGGGCGCGCGCGGTGACGTGATCCGTCAGCGCAATAGCGCTCGCAACCGATGGTTGGAAGCCCGGCTCGATTCGAAGCGCGCGCCGCTCCGCATCACGACGGTGTATTCGCCATGGCCCAGCGGTTCGATGCGGGCGATCCGGTCGATCGAGACGATGGTCGACCGATGGATGCGGACGAAGCGGGCCGGATCCACCTTGCCCTCGAATGACCGCATCGTCTCGCGAACGTAGTGCACCCGCCGGCCGTCACCCAGCGCCACGTAATTCCCTTCCGCGGTCGCGCTCTCGATGTCGTCGACCCGCACGAAGTAGTGGCCCTTCGGATCGCGCACCACGAATCGCTCCACGGTGGACGGACCGGTCCGCAGCTCCTCGAGCAAGGTGCGCAGGTCGTTGGCCGGCACCGGGGGAGACGCGAGTCGCCGCCGCTCCACTCGTGCAATCATCTGGTCAAAGCGTTCCCGATCGACGGGCTTGACGAGGTAGTCCATCGCACTCACCTCGAAGGCGCGCAGCGCGAACTCGTCGTGTGCCGTCACGAACACGATGCCTGGCGCGTTGGGCTCGTCCACCAGGGCCTGCGCCACCTCGACCCCGCTGCGCCCCGGCATGCAGATGTCGAGGAAGACGAGGTCGGGACGCTCGCGATCGATCGCCGTCAGTGCCTGGTCGCCATCGGGACACTCGGCGACGATCTCGAGGCGGTCGTGCCGCGTGCAGAGCTGCCGCAGCCGCTCCCGGGCGAGTTCCTCGTCATCGACGATCACGACCCGCGACGGCGCGCTCATGCGGCCTGGTCCTCGAGTCGCAGGGGGAGCCGCACTTCGACCACCGTGCCACCCCCGGCACGCGCGCTCAACGTGAGACCCGCGGCCGCCCCATAGAGTTCGGCGAGTCGCTGCCGAGTGTTTGTCAACCCGACGCCGAGTCCACGGCTCGCCTCGACGGGACCGGGTCCATCGTCACGGACCTGGAGCACGAGTGCTCCTCCCGACGCGTGCGCGGAAATGTCGATGCTTCCCGGGCGCTGCAGCCGACCCACGCCGTGCTCGAAGGCGTTCTCCACGATCGGCTGCAGGATGAACGACGGCACGAGCGCCTCGCGCACGCCGGCGTCGACGTCGCTGCGAATCGTGACGCGGTCGGCGAAGCGGATGCGCATGATCGCCACGTAGCGGTCGAGGAACTCGATCTCCTCGCGCAGTGGCGTCTCATGATCGGGGTCGGCACGCAGCGTCAGGCGCAGGAGCTCGCCGAGTCGGGTCAGCATGGCGTCGGCCGCGTCGGGGTCACGGTGCAGCAGCGCCGTGGCGGCGTTGAGCGTGTTGAACAGGAAGTGCGGGTTGAGCTGCGCGCGCAGGGCGCGCAGCTGCGCGTCGCTCAGCCGGGCCTGCAGCTGAAGGCTCAACGCCTCGCGCTCACGGAACCGGTGGTGGAACTCCGCGGCGTGCAGGACGCCCGCCACCGACCCGAACGCGATCATCTCGCCGATCGTGCCGCTCGCCAGCATCTCGGCGAGCGCCATGTCGTTCGCGCCGGGCAGGAACGGCCGCACCTGCTGGAACAGCGCGATCTTGGCGACGGAGACGCCGAGGATGATGGCGAGGTGCAGCGGGATGCGGGACGCGAGATGTCGTCGGTCGATGGGCCAGCGGCGCGTGGCGAAGACGAGGAGGGGAATGAAGACGCCGCACGCGTGCCAGTCGGCAAGGCTGTAGGTCGCGATGCGGGCCCAGTTGACGTGCTGGCCACGGTACAGCAGCCAGATCCCCCGCTCAGAGGCACTGAGGAGGGCGAGGGCGGTCCAGAGGGCGAAACCGCCGATCCACCATTTCCAGCGTTGGGTCGCGTCGTGCACGCGTCAAGCTTGGTGCTCGAGGGATGAGGGTCAACTATGGGGTGACGATCGTGCACCTTTCCGGGATGGGCTGGTCAGGATCGTTCCCCTCCCAACCAGCATGGACGTCGTATGTTTCGCCTGGCCGAAGGGTGTGATCACCCCGGCGACCCTCTCGACGACGTCATGAGCCTCAAGTCGCTCCTCGGTATCGATGTACCGATCGTCCAGGCGCCGATGGCGGGCTTCCAGGGAAGTGCCCTCGCCATCGCGGTCTGCAACGCGGGGGGCCTTGGCTCCCTTCCGTGCGCACTGCTGGACGCCGAGCAGGTGCGAAGCGAGATCGCAGCGATACGGGCAGGCACTGGGGCGCCCTTCAACCTGAACTTCTTCTGTCACGCCGTGCCAACGCCGAACGAGGCGCGTGAGGCGGCCTGGCGTGCGCTCCTCGCACCGTACTACGAGGAGTTCGGGATCGATCCCCACACGATCCCTGCGGGGTCCGCGCGCGCGTCGTTCGATAGCGCCCTGGCCGGCCTCGTCGAGGAGCTGCGCCCCCCGATCGTGAGCTTTCACTTCGGCCTTCCCGTTGACGACCTGCTCGCGCGCGTGCGCGCGACGGGCGCGAGGATCCTGTCTTCGGCAACGACGGTGGATGAGGCACGCTGGCTCGAGCGACGTGGCGTCGACGCCGTGATTGCACAGGGCACCGAGGCCGGGGGACATCGCGGGATGTTCCTCTCCAACGACGTCCACTCCCAGATCGGTACGTTCGCGCTCGTGCCGCAGGTCGTACGGGCCGTCAGCGTTCCCGTCATTGCGGCCGGCGGCATCGCCGATGCGAGCGGCGTGCGGGCAGCGCTAGCCCTTGGCGCCAGCGGAGTCCAGGTCGGCACGGCGTACCTCCTTTGCCCCGAGGCGACAACAGCGGCCTTGCATCGTCGGGCCCTCTCCACGACTGCCCCCACGACAGCGCTCACGAACCTGTTCACCGGTCGACTCGCCCGTGGCATCGTGAACCGCCTGATGCGCGAGCTCGGTCCGGTCAATGCCGCGGCGCCGACGTTTCCGCTGGCCGCCGCGGCCATCGCACCGGTGCGGGCAGCGGCCGAACGCGCTGGCAGCGAAGACTTCTCCCCTTTGTGGGCGGGCCAGAACTCGAGCGGGTGCCGAGAGGTCGGGGCGGCGACAATCACTCGCGATCTTGCTGGCGCTCTGGCGTCATAGGTCGCGCCTTGCCTCATCCCATCCTTCGATGACACGCTTTTCCCTTGTTGCCGCGGCGCTCGTGCTCTCCTCCGTGCACCTGCAGGCGCAGCCGGCCGACCTCGTGATCGCGAACGCGCGCGTGATCGACGTGCGCACGGGGCGCGTCACCCCGGGCCAGAGCATCGTGATGCGTGGCGACACCATCGTCGCCGTCACCGATCGCGCCAGGGCCGCGCGCTTCCGGGGGGCGCGCACGGTTGACGCCGGGGCTCGGTTTGTGATTCCGGGCCTCTGGGACATGCATGTGCACTTCGGGGGCGGTGACACGCTGATCGCCGAAAACCGCAGCCTCCTCCCCCTGTACCCGGCACACGGAATCGTCGCCGTGCGCGATGCGGCAGGCGACCTGTCGGAGAGCGTCCTCGCCTGGCGTGACTCCATTGCCGCGGGCACGCTCGACGGTCCCAGGATCTTTACCTCGGGCCCCAAGATCGAGGGCATCAAGTCGATCTGGCCCGGGGACATCGAGGTGGAGACACGGGCGGGGGTCGACAGCGCCCTCGATCGACTCGAGGCCATGCGCGTCGACTTCGTCAAGATCACCGACAACACCCTCACCCCCGACCTCTTCCGATACGCGTTAGGCGCGGTCCGCGCGCGTGGCCTCAAGAGCTCCGCGCACATCCCGGCCGCCGTGCCCGTGCGCGAGGCCATCATGCTCGGCCTCGGATCGATCGAGCACCTGTCGTACGCGGTGCGGGCGGGCGCCGAGCACGAGGGACGCGTCGCGAGTGGGGACCTGTTCGCCAACTTCGATACGGCGACAGCGATGGCGACCTATCGACTGATGGCGGAGCGTGGCACCGCCATCACGCCAACACTGAACATCAGCCGCACGCTCGCGTGGCTCGACACCGACAACCACGCGAATGACCCGTACCTCCGCTACATCGGTCCGGGGCTGCGGAACACGTACCAGTGGCGCGTGGAGCGGGCCGCCGTCGCGGATGCCGCGGCCATCGAACGGCGCCACCGGATGTACGACTTCACGAGCGCCCGGTTGCCAATGCTGCAGGCGGCCGGCGTGACGATCCTTGCGGGCACCGACGCGGGCTTCCTCAACTCATTCGACTACCCGGGGATCGGCCTGCACGATGAACTGCAGCTCCTCGTCCGCGCGGGGCTCACCCCGCTCACGGCGCTGCAGGCGGCGACGATCAACGGCGCGCGCTTTCTCGGTCGCGACGCGCGACACGGCACCATCGAAGTCGGGCGCGCCGCCGACCTCGTCCTGCTGGACCGCAACCCGCTCGTCGACATCACCGCGACTCGAGGCATCGCCGCCGTGGTCCTGCGTGGCCGGTACCGGGACCGGACGGCGCTCGACGCGATGCTCCGCGAAACCGCCGAACGCGTCGCGCGGATGCCGATCCCCGGGAAGTAGGGGTTGAGGGAAAGGGTTCACCGGTTTCTGGAGCGTGTCGAAATCCCCGCCCTCGACTCCGACAGATCATCAAAAGGCAGGTCGAACCCGGACCCACAGACAGGAGCTCTTCCATGAAGTACATGCTGATCATGAACACCCCGCGCGACGGTTACCAGCAGTACATGAACTGGCCGAAGAAGGTGCTCGAGGCGAACGCTGCGTTCATGCAGGCGTTCTCGGCGAGGCTCAAGGCGAGCGGCGAGCTGGTTGGGGCCGAGGGGCTGTGCTCGCCCGAACAGGCGCTGCGCGTCCGAGCTGGAAAGGACGGCAAGCCGATCACCGATGGCGTGTTTCCGGAGACGAAGGAGTTCCTTGCCGGCTACTGGATCATCGACGTGCCGAGCCAGGAGCGCGCCCTCGAGGTCGCAGCCGAGGCGTCGACCGCGCCGGGAGCCCTGGTGACTGACAGTGCGGGCAAGCCGATCGATCACTTCTGGATCGAGCTGCGGCAGGTCATGGGAAGCCACAAGGACCTGTGACGCACCCTCCGGACGCACCCGTCGATCACCTGCTGCGCGACCTCGCGCCGTACGTGCTCGGCGTGGTCGTTCGGCGGTATCGCGACTTCGCTGCGGCGGAGGATGCGGTGCAGGAAGCCCTGATTGCGGCGGCAGCGCAGTGGCCACGTGATGGCGTCCCCGACAACGCGGCCGGGTGGCTGGTCCAGGTGACGCATCGCCGGATGGCCGACCACCTCCGCAGCGAATCGGCACGCCGGTCGCGCGAGGCCGCCATGGCCGAGGAGTCGCCCGCGGCCACCTCCCCGGATGCCGACGGCGACTTCGGGGTGGATCCTGACGACGCACTTCGCTTGCTGTTCATGTGTTGTCACCCTTCATTGACGACGACCTCGGCGATCGCCTTGACGCTCCGTGCGGTCGGGGGCCTGACGACGACCGAAATTGCACGCGCGTTCCTCGTCCCGGAGAGCGTGATCGGGCAACGCATCAGCCGGGCGAAGCAGAGCATCCGCGAGTCCGGGGTCCCGCTGGCGATGCCCGATGCATCAGAACGGAGCGAGCGCCTCGGTGCCGTGCTCCACGTGCTCTACCTCATCTTCAGCGAGGGCTATTCGGCATCATCGGGCGATTCGGTGCACCGGACCGACCTGTCGAATGAGGCGATCCGGCTGACGCGGGCGGTTCACCGCTTGCTGCCGCGCGAGGGTGACGTGGAGGGCCTGCTCGCCCTGATGCTCCTGACCGATGCCCGGCGCGCGGCGCGCACGGGACCGAACGGGGAGCTGATTCCCCTCGACGAGCAGGATCGCACGCGTTGGGATCGTGACGCGATCGAGGAGGGCGTTGCCCTCGCCGCGGCGGCGCTGGCAAGGGGGGCGGTGGGCGAGTACCAGTTGCAGGCCGCGATCGCCGCCGTGCACGACGAAGCCGTCCGGGCCGAGGAAACCGATTGGCCGCAAATCCTCGCGCTGTACGGGATGTTGCAGCGTCTTTCGGACAACCCGATGGTGGCGCTCAACTTTGCGATCGCGACGGCGATGGTGCATGGTCCTGCCGCCGGGCTCGCGTTGCTCACGCCGCTCGAGCAGGACGCTCGCTTGCAGGGCACGCATCGGGTCGACGCGGTCCGCGGGCACCTGCTCGAGCGGGCCGGCGACTGCGAGGGGGCCCTGGCGTCCTACCAGATGGCAGCGGGGCGGAGCACGAGCCGACCTGAGCGGGACTACCTGCTGCTCAAGGCGGCCCGATTGAGGGACGAGGGGGGACGAGATGGACGAGTGGACGAGATAGACGAATGGTAGTGTTATCCCTGACGGAACGTCGGCATGACTTGCCCGCTACTATCTCGTCCATCTCGTCCATCTCGTCCATCTTCCCCATCTCGTCCACCTCGTCCACCTCGTCCACCTCGTCCATGTCAGAAGAACGCCTTCGCCCGCCCCCCAAGGAGCGGCTTGCCGCTTCCGTCCAGCGCGTGAACCTCGCCGAAGCTGCGGCGGCCCTGCGCGCCGAGCCGCATGCGGCGGTCACGGGCCATCGGCAGGTGGCGCTGGTGCGTCGCGGGCCCGTGTCGCAGATCCTGTTCGCCTTCGACGCCGATGGGCTGTTCAAGGAGCACAAGACGGAAGGCGAAGTCACGATCCACGTGCTGGCGGGCCAGATGGCGGTGACGGTGGACTCGGAGGCCATCACCCTGCGGGCCGGGGAGATCCTCGCGCTCGCCCCGGGGGAAGTGCATTCCGTCTACGCCGTCAGCGCCAGTGACATGCTCCTGACGGTCTGCCAGGTGCCGGCGAAGGATGCACCGGTCGCCCGGCCTGACTAACCACCTGCAGCGACCGAGAAGGCCGTCAGGCGGCGAATGGTCTCGGCGATCTCGGCGGCATGCGTGCCCGGATGGATGGGGCAGGCGCGCAGCACGGGGCGGCCGTGGAGGGCCGTCGACATGACGAGCGCGTAGCCGTCGTGCCGCATGTCGTCGACCACGCGGGCCGTGATCGCGTCGACGCGGGCCGGCGTGAGCGACCCGTCGCCACGCCAGCGGAAGGTCACGACGCCCATCTGCGCCGGCGTCACGACCTCCCAGCGCGGATCGGTGCGCAGGAGGCGGTCCGCTTCTTCGGCCATGTCGAAGCCCACCTCGATGGCGCGCCGGAACGCGTCGAGACCAAATGTCCGCAGCGACATCCACAGCTTGAGCGCCTTGAACGATCGCGTGAGCTGGGGCCCCATCTCGTAGAAGTTGACTTCCCCCTGGATGTGGCGCGTGACGTCGGCGAGGTAGTCGGCGTGGTCATCGTGCGCGAGCTCGAAGGCATCGCGCAGGGTGGACGCGTCCCGCACGAGGAGGCAGCCGAGTTCGTAGGGCTGGAAGAGCCACTTGTGCGGATCGAGGGTGATCGAGTGGGCAAGGTGCAGCCCGTCGAGCGCGGCGCGGCCGCGGTCGGTGATCACCGCGGCGGCGCCATAGGCGCCATCCACGTGGAGCCACATGCCTTCGCGCGCACAGAGCGCGGCGAGCGCGCCTAACGGGTCGACCGCCCCGGTGTTCGTGGTGCCCCCGTTCGCCACGACGCAGAAGGGGCGCTTGCCGGCCGCACGGTCCTCGGCGATCATCGCCTCGAGGGCCGGGATGGAGAGCCGCAGCTGGCCATCGGTCGGCACGGTGCGGCGCTGTTCGCGACGAAAGCCGATGAGGCGCACCCCCTTGGCGAGCGAGGAGTGCGTCTGGTCAGAGCAATACAGCGTGCCGCGCTCGTCGGGCCCACCCAGGATCGCCTCACGCGCGGTGGCAACGGCGCAGAGGTTGGCCATCGACCCGCCACTCACCATGATGCCGCCGCCCTGGGCGGGAAGGCCGCAGAGTTCCTTG
>JACMLI010000174.1 GCA_014379705.1 Gemmatimonadaceae bacterium | reverse complement strand
GACGCCGCTCTCGGCCCCCAACTCCTGGAAGAGCACGTTCGTGAACTCGACTGGGGAGTAGCCGCGCGCATTGAGCTGCGCGAGGGCGCTGTCGTCGGCGATCGGGCTCATCTCGTGGAAGACCGGAGCGTTCCGCGACGTGAAGAACGCCTCGATCTCCTCCATCAGTTCCGGCGTGACCGGCGTCGCCATGCCCAGTCCGAACGTCTGCGTGACCGGCGAGCCCGGACCATCGAACAACG
The DNA here is from genome assembly GCA_014379705.1 of Gemmatimonadaceae bacterium. Lineage (GTDB taxonomy): Bacteria > Gemmatimonadota > Gemmatimonadetes > Gemmatimonadales > Gemmatimonadaceae > RBC101. The sequence continues at coordinate 5,078 of JACMLI010000174.1, read as the reverse complement.
CCACCGCGCCGCCGATGTCCGTCCAGGTGGAGCCCACCTGGGGTGCGATCGCCGCCCGCGCCTTGACGAAGTCAGCGCCGCTCCGCCCTTCGGCGTGTTCGAGGCGGCGGGAGAGGTCCTGGTCTACCAGCAAGCGGGGTTGGCTCACGGTCGGTCGCCGTTGAAGTGCCTTAAGGTCTACCGGTGGGCACTAGAACGAAATGCCGATCCCGAGATTCACGTGCACCGCCGATCGTTCCCCGGTTCGGTACGTCGTGGTGAGGCGTCGCACCTCGAGGGCCGTCACGAAGGGCGCCGGCGTCCAGTGCAATGCGCCCATCGTCGTGACGTTGCGCAGGCGACCGGCCGCGTCGAGGTCGTCGTCGTCGGGGTCATCCATGCCCCACGCGCCAGCGAGCGTGACACTGCGGGGAAGCGTGAGCATCAGCTGCCCCCAGCCCCCTTTCGTCGCCACCGGAATGTTGTTCACGCCGAGGAACTGCCCGACGCCTCCCCCGCCCAGGCCGGTGAGCGCCTGGCCGCTGAACGCCTCGCCAGTGACGGTGAGGCGGCTGCCTAACGGGAGTCGTGCCGCCGCGGCGATGGCATTCGACGAGATCGACGAATCCCCGCTCGTGGCGAGCCAGCCCTGGTGTACGCCGATGCTCACGTCGCCCGGCCGCTCGGCGTTCCCCCACCGGACGATCGCGCGGGCCTCGAGCGCGGGGCGCCCGCTCTGCTCAGCACGATCGGGTTGGGTGAGAAGTTCGCCCGCGGGCTCGTTCGCCCCGGCGCCGAGCACTGCGGCCTCCACGTCGAACTTCATGCTCGGCGTGCGCGCGAGGCGGACGCCACCGCGGATCTGCGGAACCCAGAGCCACAGGTTACCCGAGTTCGAAAGCCCGGAGAGCCCGAGCGTCGCGAGCGACATCGGGTTGTACTCGGCGATGAGCGGTACCTCCTGCCCGACGAGCAGCGTGGCGCGATCCCACGCGATGTCCACGACCGCGCGACGGATGCGGAGTAGCGGAAAGAGGTCGCCGAAGGCGCTCTGCTGCTGTCCTCCGTAGAAGTCGGCGTCTACCTCGGCGCGGACCTCGGCGCCGTGCAGGTCGGGCCAGAAGGCGCGAACGCCCAGTCGGGTCTGACGAACGGTGAAGCCGAGCCCACCCCCGTCCCCGAGGGAGTCGGCCGCGCCCGGGCGCAACACCACCTGGGGGTTGTCGAAGTTGTTCGTCCGGGTGGACGTGTAGAATGTGTTGAGCAGGATCGTCCCGCTCACCTTCACCTCGACGCGATCCGCGTCCTGCGCGGGAAGCCGCGCGGCGAGCAGGGCGAGGGCGAGGGCGCCGAGGATGGGCAAGCGCCGCGGATGGCGGCGGGTTGGTCGTGGCGGACTGTTGTATTGACGCATCTCTGGGGGAGCCGTAGGCTGGCGCTGCATGCACATGACCTGGACCTTCACAAAGTTCACCTGCACGGCACTCCTTGTCATCGGGGGTGTCGCGCCTAACACCTATGCGCAATCCACGGGGATGTCCGGACGTGTCGAGGTTCAGGACAAGAAGGGACGCGCGGCCGACGTGGACGAGGCGCTTGTCTGGCTCGAGGGCGCCAGTGCCACGGGCGTCGCCGCCAGGCGCGTGGAAGTCCTCACCGAGGACAAGGCTTTTGTGCCCCGCGTCACCATCGTCCCCGTCGGGTCGACGGTGGCGTTCCCGAACCACGATCCCTTCGACCACAACGTGTTCTCGACTTCGGGGCCCAAGGTGTTCGACCTCGGGCTCTTTGGCCGCAACCAGACCCGGACCGTGACCTTCGAGTCCGCGGGGCTCGCCCGCATCTACTGCAACGTGCACGCACGCATGGCGGCATTCGTCCTGGTGCAGAACACCCCGTACGCCACGCGTCCCGATCGCGGGGGACGCTTTTCGTTCGAAGGCGTCCCAGCGGGTCGCTATACCCTGCGCGTGTGGCACGAGCGTGGGGGTGAGCGCACGGTGCCGGTGTCGGTCCCCGCCACCGGTGAACTCGTGGTGGCGCTCGACGCCCGCAACTACGCGTTCGTGCAGCATCTCGACAAGAACGGCAAGTCGTATGACGCCCGTGGCCGACGCTACTGACGCCAGGCCCCGCCGGAAGGCCCGCAGCGTCGCCTCGCAGATCTTCATTGCCGGGGCGCTGGTGGTGGCCGGGGCGCTCGGCCTCGTGTTCATGCTCACGGCCACGCGGGCGCGCACCGTGGCCGACCGCTCCCTGGGCCTCGAGCTCAATACCACGCGCATCGCGATCGAGGCCGCCCTCGAACAGCGCCTGACGAGCCTGCAACGCCTCGCGGCGGGGCTCACCGCCGTGCCCACGTACTACTCACGCTTCGAGGCGGCGCTGACCGCGCGGGACCTGCCGAGCTTCCTCGATCAGGCCGAGGAGTATCGGGACCAACTCGACGCAGCGTGGGTGATGCTGCTTGACCAGCGGGGGACGCTCGCCGCATGGAGCCTGCATCCCGAGCGCTCGGGGGAGGACTTCTCCGGGGGGCGGCTCGTCGTCAGGGCGCTCGGCGGAGAGGTCGCGTCGGGAGCGTGGCTGGAGCCGGGTGAGGGAGGAGACCAGGTCTTCCAGACGATCGCGGTGCCGATGCGCCCGCCCGGAGGGGGGGCGATAGCCGGTGCCCTCATCGCCGCCCTCGCCGTGGACACGAGGACGGCCGCGACCCTGCGCCGCCAGACGGGATCGGAGATCGTGCTCGCCCTGATCGATTCCGCGCGCGTGGCCCACGTGGCGGCGAGTACGATGCCTGCGGGTGACACGGCGGCGCTCGAACGCGCCTTCACCTCGCGCACGGCGGACGGGCACGTCGAGGTGAGCGACTTCATCGGGGCGGCGAGCCCGCTGGTGACGGCAGGGGGGGATACCGTCGGGTTGCTCGTCGGGCTGCGGTCGCGCGCGCAGGCTCTCGCGATGGTGGACCCGCTGCGTAGCTCGACCTTCGTGGCCTTTGCCGCCGGGCTGCTCCTGGCGTTAGGTGCGGGGTTGCTGATCTCCCGGCGCATTGCAGCGCCGCTTCGCGCCCTCGTCCGGGCGACGCGTGGGGCGCGACAGGGCGATTACGCCGTCACGCTCCCCGGCAACGCGCCGCGGGAGATCGGGGAGCTCGCCGACGCGTTCCATGCCTTGCTCGACGACCTCAAGGCCAAGGAGGAGCTCGTCGCCGTGATGCAGCACGACCGCAAGGGACGCGTGACCACCACGTCCCCGGCGTCGCGGCTGGCGAACGGTGAGATATTCGCCAATCGCTACCAAATCGTCGACCTCATCGGCGTCGGGGGGATGGGCGCGGTCTACCGCGCGCTCGACAAGGAGCTCGGCGAGACCGTGGCGCTCAAGACGCTGCGGACGGAGGAGCTGCGACAGGACGAGACCTCGCTCGACCGCTTCCGCGAGGAGATCCGGCTGGCGCGCCGCATCACGCACCGCAACGTCGTGCGCACGCACGACCTGGGCATCGTGGGCGACCTGTACTACCTGACGATGGAGCTGGTGGAGGGACGCCCGCTCGATGACCTCATCGCGCAGGAGGGGCAGCTGCCGATCGGCGCCGTGCAGAGCATCGGGGTGCAGATGCTGCGCGCCCTCGAGGCGGCGCACGAAGTCGGCGTCGTGCACCGCGACATCAAGCCGCCCAACCTCCTGCTCGATGCGAGCGGACTGCTCAAGGTCACCGACTTTGGCATCGCCAGGCTCGTGAACGAAACCCTCGGCAAGCGGAAGTTCACGTCGACCGGGATGATCATCGGGAGCCCGGCGTACATGGCCCCGGAGCAGCTCGCCGGTGACCCGGTGGACGCCCGTGCCGACGTTTACGCCGCCGGTGCCGTGCTGTACGAATGCCTGACGGGGAAGGGGCCGCACGACGACCTCACGCTGCAACAGATCTTCGCGCGCTCGGTGAACGACGCCCCGGCCCTCGACCCGACAGCGCTTCGACCGGACCTTCCCGCGGCGATGGCCGCCGTGGTCCGCGGAGCGCTCGCCCCGCGCCCGGATCGTCGCTTTGCGAGCGCGAGCGAAATGCTGGCCGCCCTCGAGGCCGTGAGCGTGCGCGGCACGGGCACGATGCGTCCACCGAGTCTGGCGACCAGCGCGAACTGAGCGTACTTCGACAGGTGTCCGCCGCGCTGCAACACCGCGGCATCCATCGGCATCGAACACCGGCCAGCCCGCAGTTCCAGCATCGAGCGACCAACGGCATGCAGCTTCGTCTCCTCGCGTACGACATCCGCAGTGGCGTCCGGGCGCTCCGCCGATCCCCGGGCTTTGTGCTCGTGGCGGTGCTCTCCCTTGCCATCGGCATCGGGGCGAACAGCACGCTGTTCACGATGGTCGATGCGGTTCGCTACCGGCCGCTCCCCTATGAGCGGTCGAGTGAACTCGTCGACCTGCACGAGGACAGTCCCACCGAGCTCTGTGCGGGGTGCGGCGTCGGGACGTCATTCGCGACGTATGCGGACTGGCTTCCGACCCTTCGCTCCTATCAGGGCGTGGCCGCCTACGTCGGCGAACAATTCGCGGTCGCCGGCGTCGCTCTTCCAGTCCGTGTGCGGGGCGCCCGCGTATCTCACGAGCTGCTGCCCACGCTCGGGGTGCAGGCCTTGCGAGGCCGCGCGTTCACCGCCGAGGACGATCGCATTGGTGCCCCGGCAGTCGCGATGCTCGGTCATGCCCTGTGGCTTCGCCAGTTTGGTGGAGATCCTGCGATCATCGGGAAGCCCATCCGGCTGAACGGTGCCCCGCACGAGGTTATCGGCATCCTCCCTGGCGGGTTTGTGTTTCCCGACGCCGAGCTGTGGGTGCCGCTCTTCGCGACCGCTACAGGCTCCGATCGCGCCGATCGGAGTGTGGGCGTGCTCGGGAGGCTGCGCAAAGGCGTGTCGGTGGAGCAGGCCGACGCCGAGCTGCGCACGGTGATGGGCGGGATCGTGGCGCAGCACCCGGAGACGCTCGCGGGGTGGCAGGGGCGCGTGACGACGCTGCGGGCGTCGCTGATGAACGACGCCGGCCCCCCGTTCGACGTGCTCCTCGGCGCGGCGGGGCTGGTG
>JACMLI010000173.1 GCA_014379705.1 Gemmatimonadaceae bacterium | reverse complement strand
GCTTTCAACTCGCCGACTGGCGACGCCTGCTGTGGCTCGTCACGGCGTTCACGGTGGGCCACTCGCTCACGCTCCTGCTCGCGACGCTCGACGTGGTGCGCGTGCCCTCGTCGGTCGTCGAACCCCTCATCGCCGCCACCATTCTCGTCGCCGGAGTTCGCGGCATCACAACGCAATGGAGACGGCCCTCGACCGACCACGCTGACCGCTCCCTCGAGGCGCCATGGGTGATGGCGGCCGGGTTTGGGCTCATTCACGGACTTGGCTTCTCCGGCTTCCTCCGCAGCCTGCTCGGAAGCGAGGACAGCCTTGCGATCCCACTCCTCGGCTTCAACCTCGGGCTCGAGGTGGGGCAGCTCGCGATCGTGGCAAGCGTGCTGGCCCTGGGATGGATCTGCACGCGGTCAGGGCTCCCGCGTCGGTGGTGGGCACTCGGCCTCTCGGCCCTGGCGGCCATGGTCGGCTTGCAGATGCTCGTGGCGCGCCTCACCCGGGCCGCGTAAGGCCGACGCGGAGCGCCGGCCCTCGCGACATCAGGACATCTCGAATTCCTTCGCGAAAGCGACCTGGAACGAAAAGGTCTTGGCGCGACTGCGCGTTTCCATCATGTCCGCGACGCGCTCGAGACGGGCGGGGATGGCAAGGATCTTCTCCTGGGCCTTCTTCCCCATCTCGTTGAGCCCCGTGACCGTCTCGATGGTCCAGTAGCGAATCGCGTCCTCGACGATCCGGAGATAGTCCCGGGGTCCATAAATACCGGCGCGGCGAATGACGTCAGCCATCTCGCGGAAGTGCGGCATGCTGATTCCCGGCATGTCGATCGACGGCATCAACGTCGCCGCCGACGCGAGCGCGCGATTGGGGTCGCGGGCCATGACGCGCTTGAAGATCTCGCGATAGAACACGTAGTGCCGCGCCTCTTCCTTGGCGACGTTCGAGAGCACCGTCGCGATGGTCGGCTCGTGCTCCCCAGCCACGCGTCCCGTATTGGCGTGGCTCACCTGCGTGGCCCGTTCCTGCAATGTCGTGTAGACGAAGACGCGATACGGGTCCTTGTCCCACTGCGGTTCGAAGCCGGAGCGCAGGTACTCGAACTGCATCCGCTCCATGACCGGATTGTCGAGGATGCGGCTGTCCCGCGTATAGTCGTGCAGGATCGCGCCATGTCGATCCTCTTCCGCGGTCCACAGGTTGTTCCACTTGGCCCAGATGGAATCGGCGCCAAGGTAGTTCGAGATGATCCGATGGAAGTGCGGAAGCCCTTCCTCGGTGAGCGTGTTGAGGCAGAGGGCCACACGCGCTGGCATCGTGATGCCTTCGGCGCGTTCGCGCAGCGCCCTGACGTGGGCGTCGGGATCAGTGTCCGGCGGTGGCGCGAGCAACTCGCTGGGGAACCACAGGACGCGCTTGGCCTCATGCGTCGCCATCAGGTCCACGACGTCGGGCTCGAGATCCGCCAATACTTCGATCTTGGCGCGCGTCTCGTTTTCAGAGAGAGAAAATTCCATCATCTAGAGGTATCGAATGCACGCCACATTGGCTAGTCCGGCGAGCTCGTCCACGCGTGGGATTCCCCCCTACTTCTTCTTCCCTTTCGACGGACGCTCGACGGGCTCCGGCTGCGTCTTCCCGAGGTACACCGAGTCCAGGGTCCGGCGATACACCGCGAGGGGCGGAAGGCCGACCGTCTTCCGCAGGGAGTCGACATTGGCCGAGTCTTCCATCGGATCGAAGGTGATCTGCCGGTCGTTCATCTTCGCCTGGGTGCCATAGCGCTGCTTTTCGCCGCCCTGGGTCTTCACCCGATCATAGAGAAGGGCAAACGCCCGGCCTTCCACCTCGCCCTTCTCGAAGAGCTTCGTGACCGTGTCCAGCGCCATTCGCTGGAACGGCCGGTCGTGGACCGCGTGCTGCACGATCAGCAAGGCCGCGTCGCTCGCGGTCTTCCCGACCTTGGCCGCCGAGGGCCACCCGTGCTGACGGATCTGGTCCTTGAGCCACGAGGTGTTGTCCCTGTCCACCTGCTCCATGCGCGAGATGGTCATCGGGTCGAGGGCAATGCCCTTGCTGAACACGGTGTCACGGATCGCCTGGTCCGCGGTGATGCGGGTCATCAGCTCGATCTGCAGCTTCGTGATGGCGGGATCGCGGTCGCGCGGATCGCGGTCGCAGGCCAGGCCCATCGGAAGCAGCGCCCATGCCAGCCAACGAGTTCGGTTCATGTGGTGTCCGCGCGTTGGGCCGCTGCCGCGAATCCTGCGCCGAGGAGGGGCTCCAACTTGTCATAGCGCACCAGCAGGCTCCGTTCGAAGGAGAGCAGGTCGTACAAGGCGCCTGTCTCGAAGTTGCCCCCAAAGAGCGCATCCATGGTCGTTCGCACTGCGTCAAGGTAGTTGCGCTGAAGCTGGTACAGGAGGGAGACCTCGCTCACGAGCGCATAGTCCATGTGCTGCACCGCCTGTGTGGCCTGGGCCGTTTCCCACGACACGTTGCGGATGAAGGCGGTGCGCAAGGCAATCCCATCTTCGGCGAACAGGGCGAGTCCTTCGCGACGGATCCGGGCGCGTCCCCGTTCGCCCCCAACGCGCATGGCGAAGGTACTGTCGTCGATGCGCCTGAGCGTCCCGCCTTCCCCGAGCACATTGCCACGCGCTTCGAGGGCGCGATGGATGGCGGCGAGCAGCACGCGACCGTTGGAGAGGTCCGCTGGCAGCAGGTCGCGCGGGATCATGCCGACCTGGTACATGTTGCGCCCCTCCTTCAGGGACTTGATGAGGGAATCATGGTACGCGACGGCTCGGGCGACCTGGGGGCGATTGAACTGCACTTCAGCGCCAATGTCCGCCTTGGCCCGCTCCACGCGACGCGCGTCCTGGCGGGCGTCGCGCCATTCGTCGACGCCCAGCGCTACCAGCACGGAGAAGATGATCGCCAGCCCTTCGGCGAGGAGCCGACGCCAATTGATTGGTGTCCGCTCCGGCGCGTCGGTCATCTGGCTCGGACGGGGCATGTCCCGCGGCGGCATGGCGCGTGTGCGATCACGGTCCGCGCTTGAGTGAGAGGGCCACGTACAACCGACGCCCGGCCCCCGGCTCGAAGAAGCGGCCGCGCGTGGCATTGGTCACGATGTTCGCGACCCACGTGCGATCGAACATGTTCTCGATTCCGATGACCGGCTCGAGGCCCGCAAGGCCGGTGAGTCCGGTGCGCACGTTCCAGAGTACGAAGCCCGGGGCGTAGTTGACGTTCACGTCGTCCGTCGCCGTGCGCGAACCCTGCTGTGCCTCGAGGGTGAGGAACCCCCACGAGCGGCGGCCCGTGGCGAAGAAGGACGACGTGGTCGGCGAGACTCCCGGGACCCGCTTGCCGTCGAGGACCGCCGTCGCCACGGTGAATGCATCGTACGTGTAGGTGATGTGCGCGACCGACGCCCCGACATCCACCGCGCCTAACGACGCCGAGAGACCGAGCTCGACGCCGCGACGCGACGTTTCGCCGGCATTCCGGAAGTAGCGGCGTCCCCCGGAGTTGGGGATCTCGAACGGGATCAGCTCGTCGCGCGTCGCGATGTCGAAGAGCGACGCATCGTAGAGCAGGCGGCCGCCCAGCAGCCCCTTGGCGCCGATTTCGAGCGTGCGCCCGCGCTGTGGCTCGAGCTCGCGGTTGAGCCCCCCCTGGCCATCGGGCTGGTTGGCCAGTTCCGTCGTCGTCGGCGTCTCGAACGACGTCGCCACGTTCGCGTAGATCGACGAGAGCGGCGTCACCTTGTACGTGAGGCCGAGCATCGGTGACAGGGCGCCCATGTCGATCGACGCCGACGTTCCACCGGGAACGGTCGTCACGCGGCGGTCGCGGACGGAGAAGCTCGTGCGATCGCCACGCAGCGTGCCGGTCACGGTCAGCGCGGCGCGGGTGACTTCCCCCCGCGCGTACACACCCGCCGCCGCGACCTTCTCGAGCTGGTGGATCGTCTCCACCCCCTGGTCGGCCTCCGTCGGGCATTGCGACACGGGGCGTTGCGCCCCCGTCAGGCCGGCGCAGTTCACCCAGTTATGTCGGTCGTCGCGCTGCGACTGCACGTCGGCCCCCACGGCCAGGCGCCACAGGTGCTGCCTGAAGAGACCTCCGTGCTGCACGCGCGTGGTCAGGCCGAACGCCTGCCGGTCGAAACCCACGACCGCGAAGGCCTGCGGGTTGTACAGCTCACGCAGCGTGCCGAACACCGACGCCGTCACGCTCCCCCGCTGCCAGGAGCGGTCTGCCATCACCGCGAGTTGCGCATGCTGCACCGTCTTGGACGCGCGCTTCCGGATGTTCTGCGAATCGGCGATGGCCGGAACCCTCACCAGTTCGCTCGCGGTTACCGCGCCCGGATTCTCGCCGAGTGGGGTGTCGTACCAGGTGAGCTGGGCGCGCATCGTCGTGGCCCCAAAGGTCCGTTGCAAGTCACCCATCGCCGCGTTCGAGCGAAAGCGCGCGTAGTCGCGCGGACCATCCGCGGTGTTGCGCGTGGCGGTCCCCTGCCAGGCCCACGGCCCGCTCACCCCCGCTGCATTGGCCGACAGTCGCGCTGCGTCCTCGTTCCATGTCCCACGCAGGCGGGCGCGCATGCCCTGGGATGGCCACGCCTCGGACCGCAGGGCGACCACGCCGCCGGACGCGTTGCCATACAGGGCACCGGCCGCCCCACGCATGACTTCCGCCGAGCCCACCGTCTCGAGGTCGACGAAGTCGATGGCCGCCTGGCCATCGGCGAGGGTGAGCGGCACGCCATCGCGGAGCACGCGCAACCCGCGGATACCGAACGCCGATCGCGACCCGAAGCCACGGACGGAGACGCGTGGATCCTGCGTAGGGTTGTGCCGGTTGGAGACGACGAGCCCCGGAATGGTAATCAGCAGGTCGTTCAGTGATCCTCGGCGCGCGCCGACGCGGGCACTGTCGATCGCCAGGCGCGATACGCTGTACGGCAAGTCGAAGGTGGAGCGTTCGACGTCGCGGGTGACGGTCACGCGCACGGGGGCAAGACGCGCGCGACTCGAGTCTGTCCCCTGCGCCAGGGCGACGGAGGAAACGAAGAGACAGCCAAAGGCAGCAAGGCGGCGCATCAGGACGTCAGGGGATGTCGGAACCGCGCGCCCGTTCGGCGTCGCTCGAGGTGCAGGCAACCGGTAGATTCATATCACTGAACGATTGGGCGTGCCCTTATACTGACGCCGAGTACGCCCCGCAGGAATCCTCGATGCCCCGGTTCGTCCCACTTCTCTTCCTGCTTGGGATCACGGGTGCCCCACGCCACGAGGTGCACCTGAGCCACACTCGGTTCGTGGTCGAGGGAAGCGTCGTCACCGGTCGGATCCGGCTCTTTCACGACGATACCGAGGCGGCACTCCAGCGCTTCACGGGGCGGGCGGACCTCCGCGTGACCGCCACCAGTGCCCAGCGCGATGCGTTCCAGCGTTACATCGACTCAACGCTGGTTGTGACAGCAGGCGGGACGCGGCTCCGCGCGCGGGTGGTCGACGCCGGTCCGGACACCGACGTGTCGACCGCCCCGATGTGGTGGTATGCGCTCGAGTACCGCGCCCGCCGCCCGGTGAAAGGCCTCGCGATCCGGCACGTCCTCATGTTCGACCAGTTCGACAACCAGCGGAACATCCTTACCGTGCTGACCCGCCCTGGCGACCGGCGGTTCTCGCTCTACTTCGCCGCCGGCGACACGCGCGAACAGGTGCTCACGTTCTGACTCAGCGCGGAGCGCGTGGGAGTTTCCACGCGATGAGGTGGTCGCTGCGCTTGATCGGCAGCCGGTCGTGGCCGCCGGCCGCGATCACGACGTATTGCTCCCCTGCCGCATCCGTGTAGGTCATCGGCGTGGCCATCCCCGCGGCGGGAAGGTCCGCGGCCCACAGTTCGGCCCCGGTCTCGACGTCGAACGCGCGGATCTTCTGGTCGAGCGTGGCCCCGACGAATACGAGCCCACCCCCAGTCAGCAGCGCTCCCCCGAGGTTTACCGATCCCCACAGGGCGCCGTCCGGGCTCCCCGCGACCTGCGGCATGGAACCCAGCGGGCGCTCCCACTTCACGTGGCCCGTACCCAGGTCCACAGCGGTGAGCACCCCCCAGGGGGGCGGATTGCAGGGGAGCCCGGAAGGGGCCAGGAGGAACGTTCGCAGCATGCCATATGGCGTTCCCCGTTGCACGCCGAACTCGGCGCCGGGTGCCGCGCGACGTGCCGCAGGCACGCTGTCCCGCGGCACGAGCTGGATCAGCGTGGCGACGCGGTTGGTGGGAGCCACGAGCAACTGGCGGCGCTCGTCGATCGAGACGCCACCCCAGTTGGAGCCCCCGATGTTGCCGGGATAGAGGATCGTTCCCTCGAGGGACGGAGGGGTGAAGATCCCCTCGTTGCGCGTCCCCGTCATGCGCGCCGTGCACCACGCGCGGTCGGTCGAGTCGACCCCAAAGATGTCCTGCAGGGGAAACGACGCGGGCGACAGCGGCAGCGGCAGCACCGGGAAGGGCTGCGTCGCACTGGCCACTTCGCCGGGGACGGTGCTCGGTGGCACGGCGCGCTCCTCGACGGGAAAGAGGGGCGCCCCCGTCTCGCGATGCAGGATGAAGACGTGCCCCATCTTGGTCGACTGGGCCACGGCGGGAATCGTTCGCCCGCCACGTCGCAGCGTGAAGAGCACGGGCTGCGACGCGACGTCGTAGTCCCAGAGGTCGTGATGCACCACCTGGAAGTGCCACGCCACCTCGCCAGTGGCGGCGCGCAGCGCGACCAGCGAGTTCGCATACAGGTTCTGGCCGAGTCGCTCGCCTCCGAAGAAGTCGGGACTCGCGCTTCCGGTCGGCACGAAGACCAGGCCGCGCTCCGCGTCGACCGAGATGATGGACCACGCGTTCGCTGCCCCGGTCTTGTCTGCCGACGGACCTTGCCACGTCTCGCTCCCACGCGTTCCGACGGGAGGATGCGGGTCCCACGCCCAGCGCAGCGCGCCGGTGCGCGCATCGTACGCACGCACGACGCCCGGTGGCGCATCGGTGCGCTGGTTGTCGGCGATCGCGGAGCCAACGATGACCAGGTCGCCGATGATGGCCGGGGGCGACGTGACCTCGTATTCGCTCCGCGATTGTGGCGCATTGCGCAGGCCCGCCTTCAGGTCCACGGTACCTCCAGCGCCGAATCCCGCGCAGGGCTGCCCGTTCGCCGCATCGAGTGAGAACAGGCGGGCGTCCACGGTTGCGTAGACGATGCGCGCACGGCACGGCGTGCCCGCAGCGGCTCGTGCATCGCGCCAGAAGGAAACGCCCCGCGACGAGAAGTCGCCGAAGCCCGAGGTGGGATCCACCTTGGCGGCGAAACGCCACCGCTCCACGCCGGTCGAGGGGTCGAGGGCGATCACGGTGCCCACTGGCGTGGCCACGTACATCGTGCCGGCGACGACGATTGGCGTGACCTGCATGCGCCCGCGCCCTTCCACGAGGTCGCCGGTGCGATACTCCCACGCCTTTACCAGTCGTCCAACGTTGCTGCGGTCGATGCGTGCGGCCACCGAATACTTCCTGCCATGGCCGGTGGCGCCGTACGCCGTCCACTCGATCGGGCGCTGCGCCGCAGCGTCCTTTGCTGGCAGCACGAGGCAGGCGGCGACGATCAGCAGCACGTGATAGTTGGTGCGTCTCATGCAAGTCCTCCCAGGAAGTGCGCACGCCGCGTTGGAGGCGGCCGCGCAGGCAACCTCACCCTGTCGCTGGTCGTGGACCAACGGCCGCGGGACCGGCGGGACCTCGCGAGGACCAACGGGTCACGACTCGCTCCGCACCTCGAAACGCCCGCCATTCCGCGCCCGATAGCGTCGGCTCCACATCACCGTCGTCCCGTCGGTCAGCATCACGCGATAGTCGCCGTGCGACCACGGCTGCAGCTCCCGAATGGCGTCGAGGCGCACGATCACCGAGCGGCTCACCCGAAGGAACTGCGCGGGGTCGAGGCGCTCCTCGAGCGCCGAGATGCTCTCGCGCAGCTGCACCGCGCGCCCGCCGGCGTGCAGGTGCACGACGTTGCGGTCGGCCTCGATCCAGTCGATGCGGTCGACGGCGAGGAGCGCCGCGCGATCGCCGCCGTGCACCAGGAGTCGCGTGAGGTACGGACGCGCCGCGACGGTCTCGAGCAGGTGGTGCAGCTTGATGGCACCGTCCACCCGGTCGACCGGACGGTGCGCGACCCGGGTGAGCGCCTCGCGCAAACGCTCGGGAGCGACCGGCTTGAGCAGGTAGTCGAGCGCCCGTACCTCAAAGGCGCGCAGCGCGTGCTCGTCGTACGCCGTCACGAAGATCACCGGCGGCATCGCGTCGGGGCCAATGGCTTCCACGACCTCGAAGCCGTTGCCATGCGGCATCTGGATGTCGAGCAGCACCAGGTCGGGATCGAGTTCCCGTATGCGCGCGATCGCCTCGGTGCCGTTCGTCGCTTCGCCCACGACCACCACTGGCGGTTCGGCCTCCAGCATGCGGCGCAGCTTGCGACGGCCGGGTTCCTCATCGTCGACGATGAGCACGCGCAGCTCAGTCATGCGTGCCCCCTTCGCGCCAGGGGATGCTCATCCTCACGCGAAACCCATGGGCATGGCTCGCCGCCTCGAAGCGATGCGCACCGGGATACAGTAACGCGAGGCGATCGGCCGTCGCCGGAAGCCCGACGCCATGGCCGATTCGCTCCACCTCGCCGTTCGGACCTGGTCCATCGTCGTCGACCTCGAGTCGCAGGTCACCATTCTCGCGCCACCCCTTCACGGTGATGGTCCCCGCGCCGATCCGGGTGAGGTTGCCGTGGCGCACCGCGTTCTCAACGAGCGGTTGCAGGAGCAGGGCGGGCACCACCGCGCGGCGTACCTCCTCGGGCACGTCGACCCGCACGCGACACCCGTCGCCGAAGCGACCACGCAGGATCGCGAGGTAGTGCTCGAGGGTTGCCAGTTCCGCCTCGAGCGGTACCTCGTGGGTATCCCGGGTATTGAGCGACGCCCGCAGCAGCGACGCCAGGTGCGTGAGCATCGCGTCGGCAGCAGTGGGATCGTCGTACATGCGCGACGAGATCGTGTTCAGCGCATTGAACAGGAAGTGCGGCTGCAGCTGAAGCTGGAGCGATTGCAGGCGGCTCTGCGTGAGCGCCCGCTCGAGCTGCTCGGCGTGGAGTTCGCGCCCGCGCGCCGCGGCGTATTCCCACACGAGGTGCGTCATGACCACCGCGACGGAGAATCCCACCGCGTCGATGGAAAATTCCATCGCATAGCGAACGCCTGGCGGGCCATAGCCGTAGCTGCCGAGGCCGAACAGGGGGTAGAGCGCCGACCGCAGGCCCCAGTTGGACGTGGTATGGAGGATCGAATACACGACGAGCGTGCCGGCATAGAGCGGGAGGCGTCGGCCCAGGTTGCCGCGCGCGAGCGGAAAGCGCCGCATGAATGGCAGTGCCAGAACGAGGAGCAGCGCGACCCCTCCCACGGATCCGGTGACTTCGTTGAGCAGGACCTCGCGCCAGTCCCCGTATGGCGGGCCCCCGGCAACGTCACCGAGGTAGCGGTACAGGAAAAGCAGCAAGCTCAGCGACACGGTCAGGCCGACCCAGAGGGCCGCCTTGGTCCGGCGGGAGAAGAAGTCGGTCGGTGGAGGGAGGGGCACGGCCATCGGGGGTGCTCGGTCGATGGATTCTATCCCGTCCGTGTGCCGGGCGCGGGGACGCAGCGGACGAACGGGAGCGGAGCGGGACGGCCGGGACAAGCGAGGCGCCGGCCGAACTGCCTTGGTGGCGGAGGCGTCTGTCACCCTTGCTCAGATCCCCACATGGCGTCGGCCAACCTGACAAGCGCCGCCCGGCACGCCCCCTGCTTTGAGTCGCCCGTGCGAACCACTCCAACTGTGGGCTCGCCTTTTCCTTCTCAACCGTACCAACGCAGGAGATAGCAGCCATGGTTACCACGTCCCCGATTCACAGCGTCCTCGATCGCATGGTGACCCTCAGCCGCGCCATGGATCCCTCGCTCGCCCCGTCGAAGCACGGTGGCGCCACGCCAGCCTGGTCGCCCGCCATCGACGCCTTCGAGACCGAGCAGGCGTGGATCATCACCGCCGACCTGCCGGGGGTCCCGAAGGACAAGGTCGAGGTGTCCTTCGACCGGAATACGCTGACGCTCAAGGGCGAGCGTCCGTCGATTGGCGCGTCGAACGCCGAGACCTCACGGGTCTTCTTCGCCGAGCGGGCGTGGGGGACGTTCCAGCGGGCGGTGCGCTTTCCGCAGCATGTCGATGGCGATCGCATCAGTGCCGCGTTCACCGATGGCGTGCTCACCGTCACGGTGCCGAAGAGCGAAAGCGCGAAGGCGCGCATGATCGAGGTCCGCTAGACCGGCGGGGGCTGGGGGCTGGGTACTTCGCTGGGGCTGGCTGCTGGGGCCCAGTAACCAGCCCCCAGTTCCGCAACCAGCACTCCGCCCCAGCGAAGCCAGCACCAGTCCAGTTCCCAGTCGCAGCACCAGCCCATCAGAAACCAGCAACCAGCCCCAGTCTCATCCTGCGGCCGCCTAACGAGCAACGCACCCGCGGAACGGAGGTTCCTCCCCCGAACATCCGACTCCTCGTCCCGCACCCCGCCTGCCATCATCAGGGCAGCACGGGGGCCCGACCGGGCTCCCTGACGATCTCCTCCTGCTGCCCTTGCGCATGACTGCCCTGCAGAACCTCTCCGACGACCTCGCGGCCGTGGTGGCCTCGGTCGGGCCATCGCTCGTCGCCATCCACGCGCGACGCCGCATTCCTGCCTCGGGGCTGTTGTGGCGCCCGGACATCGTCGTCACCAATCATCACGTCATCCAGCGCGAGGACGGCATCACCGTCACGCTCGCCGATGGCACGTCGGTCGGCGCGAGCCTCGTTGGCCGCGACCCGACGACGGACATCGCGGTCCTCCGCCTCGAGCGCCCCGCCACGCAACCCGTCATTCGCCCCGCGGCGGGTGCGCGTGTCGGGCAGATCGTGCTCGCGTTAGGCATGCCTGGCACGGCGGTCACCGCCGCCCTCGGCGTGATCAGCGCGGCCGGCGGAGAGTGGCGCACGTGGGCCGGCGGACGCATCGACCAGTACCTCCGTGTCGACGTTGCCGTCTATGACGGATTCTCCGGCGGCGCGCTCACCAACGCGTCCGGCGAAGTCATCGGCATGAACAGCTCCGGCCTCTCCCGCGCCTCGGCGATGACGATTCCCCTCGCCACCGTGACGCGGGTCGCCGAGCAACTGCTCAAGACGGGACGCGTGGCGCGCGGTTACATCGGCGTCGGCCTCCAGGCCGTGCGCCTGCCCACCGGCGTCGCGGCCCAGCTCACGCCCCCGCAGGACGTCGGCTTGATGGTCGTTTCGCTCGACGAGGGCGCGCCGGCTTCCGCCGCAGGCATCCAGCTCGGGGACACCATCGTGTCGTTCGACGGCCGATCGGTGACTGATCCTGGTGAGATGCTGGGCATGCTCTCCGGTGAGCGCGTTGGAACCACCGCCCCTGTCACGCTCGTACGGGCAGGACAGGTCACCACCACGACCCTGACCATTGGCGAGCGCCCGCGCGCTTCGCGGAGGTAGCATGACCCCGTTCACTTCGACCCTGCCGGTCGATGCCGATCTCTCGGGCCTGTCAGACCTCGTGCGCGGCTGGACCGTCGCGCTCACCGGTCGCGAGGGCGAGGGCAAGGGGAGTGGCGTGATCTGGCACCCGGACGGACTGCTTGTCTCCAACGCCCACGTCGTCGGGGAGTCGCGTCGCATGCGCGTCACCTTTGGCGACGGAAGCGAAGGGGAGGCGCGCGTACTTGCGCGTGACGACCAACGTGACATCGCCATCCTGCAGGCGGACAGCGGCGGGCACCCGGACATGCCCGTCGGGAATCCCGACGCGCTGCGCGCCGGCTCGATCGTCCTCGCCCTCGGGCACCCCTGGGGCGTCCCGCACGCCTTGTCGTTAGGCGTGGTGCACGCCATCGCGCGCGACCGGCGTGGCCGGCCACGCCACATCGCCGCCGACGTCCGTCTCGCCCCGGGGAACTCCGGGGGACCGCTCGTCGACGCCACGGGTCGGGTCGTTGGCATCAACGCCATGATCGTCGGCGGACTGGGCGTGGCGATCCCGGTCAACGTGGTCTCGCGCGTCATCCAGCACGCAGGGGCGCAGGGACTGCTCCCCTACAAGGTGTCCTGGGCGGCGTGACGCGACTGGCCATTGCTGCCCCATCGGACGCCGCCCTCGACGCCCTCACCGCGCTCCTGTCCGGCGACCCGCACCTCACGGTCGTCGAGCGCGGAACCGGGCTCGATGACCTGCTCACGCCGCACGTCGCGTCCGCCATCGACGTGATGCTCGTGGCGATCGACGACGCCGCGCCGTTGCGCACGGCCCTCGCGTCCCTCGAGGATCATGTGCCGCTCCCGCCGGTCGTCGTCCTCTGGAACCCGGGGCGCGCCGATGCCGTGCACGCGCTCCTTCGC
>JACMLI010000172.1 GCA_014379705.1 Gemmatimonadaceae bacterium | reverse complement strand
CTAGACCAACTCGCCCATCGGACACCACGCGCACGGCGCCGACGAGGCGCGGCCCATCCCACGCGCCGATGTTCTGCGAACGGCGCAGGACGTCTGGGGTCCGCAACGCGCCATCACCGCCGGCCCGGTCGACCAGGGCCATGAACTCCGCGACCTCTGCATCAAAGGGTCGCAGCATCACGCCGGGAGCCGACGCCACCGAGGTCTCGTCGGGCGGACGCCGCGCGATGGTCTCGCCCGGCCGCTCGTGCTCCTCGAGCGATGACGCCGGTCGGTGGCTTCGGTGCCGGCGTTCCCACGAGCGGCCGATCGCGCGGCCGGCCATGAGGCCGAACATGCCCCCGAGCG
Source organism: Gemmatimonadaceae bacterium (assembly GCA_014379705.1). Classification (GTDB taxonomy): domain Bacteria; phylum Gemmatimonadota; class Gemmatimonadetes; order Gemmatimonadales; family Gemmatimonadaceae; genus RBC101. The sequence continues at coordinate 10,084 of JACMLI010000172.1, read as the reverse complement.
CTGCGGCGCCGAGCACGACGACCAGGAAGATGAGGAAGGCGCGCTCGAGTCGGCCGGTGCGAAAGCCCGTGGCGAGTGTGTCCCACACGAGCGCCGTCGACATCGTGCCGGCGAGCGCCATGCCCACGAGCCCCGCCACGTCGGCGATGATGGTGCGGCGGGGGGAGTAGAAGTCTGACATGCGGGCCGGGATTCGGGATTCGGCGTGATTCGTCATCACCGGTCCGAATCACACCGAATCACGAATCCCGAATCACGAATCACGCGAAACCGCTCCCACATACAACGCATCGATCACGGCCTTGTACCGCTGATCAATCACGCGACGCTTCACCTTGAGCGTGGGCGTCAGCTCACCCGATTCCACCGTGAAATCGTGCTCGAGCAGTGCGATCTTCCCCGGGGTCTCGAAATGCGCGAGGCCAGTGAGCTGTGAGCGGACTTGCTGCTCCATCATCGTCTGCACCGCGGGCTGTGCGACGAGCTGCCCATGGTCGCTCCACGTGAGCTGCTTCTCCTTCGCCCACTTCTCCAGCTGCTGAAAGTTTGGCACCACGAGCAGCACGGGGAACTTGCGCCGGTCGCCGAGCATCACGGCCTGGGCCACGAACGGGTTGGTCTTGACCATGTTCTCGATCGGCTGCGGGGCGATGTTCTTCCCGTTGGCCGTCACGATCAGGTCCTTCTTGCGGTCGGTGATGCGGAGGAAGCCGTCCTCGATCACGCCGATGTCACCGGTATGGAACCACCCCTCGGCGTCGACGGCTTCGCGTGTCGCGTCGGGCTTGTTGTAGTAGCCCTTCATGATGAGCGGACCGCGGGCGAGGATCTCCCCGTCGGCGGCGATCTGCACCTCGACGCCTTCACCCGGCGGCCCCACGGTCCCGATCCGGAACTTGTCCGGTTGGTTCACGCTGATCGTGGGCGACGTCTCGGTGAGGCCATAGCCCTCGAGGATCGTCAGCCCGGCGGCGTAGAAAAACTTGTTGATCTCGGGAGCGAGCGGCGCACCACCGGAAATGAAATATCGCAGCCGCCCGCCGGTGCGCTCCTTGAGCTTGGAGAATACGAGCTTCTGCGCGATCGCGTACTGCAGCGTGAGCCAGCCCGACGGCTGGAGTCCGGCGAGCTTTGCGTCGGCAAAACGTTCCGCGACGGCGCGCGCCCAGAAGAAGATGCGTCGCTTGACTGCGCTGCCGGACAGCGCGTTTTCCAGCACTCGCGCATACATCTTTTCGTAGAGGCGTGGCACCGACATCGCGATCGTCGGTCGCACTTCCGTCATGGCCGTCGGCACCAGGTCGAACGAGTCGACGTAGGCAATCGTGGTGCCGGTGCTGAAGAACCAGTAATCCCCCGTGCGCTCGAAGATGTGGGAAAGCGGCAGGAAGGAGAGGGCGACGTCGTCTCCCGGCATCTCGATGATGCCGCAGTTCGCCATCACGTTCGAGTAGAAGTTGTCGTGCGTCAACATCACGCCCTTGGGCGCCCCGGTCGTTCCCGACGTATAGATGATCGTCGCCATATCGTCGGGCCGTGCCTCTTGCGCCGCCGCTTCGTAGCTCGCGCCGCGCTCCGCCGAATCAGCGGTACGCCCGGTGGCGATGAGGTCGGAGAAGACCAGGTCGACGGATGATCGGGCGTCGGCGTCGAACGCGATCACGTGCTTGAGCCCCGTGACCTGCTGGCGAATCGACGCGATCTTGGCGGCCTGCGCGGCCGTCGACACAAAGATGGCCACGGCGCCCGAGTCGTTGAGCAGGTAGGGGACCTGCTCGGCCGGAAGCGTGGGGTAGATCGGCACGTCGGCGACGCCGAGCATGACGCACGCCCAGTCGGCAATGGCCCACTCGGGCCGGTTCTCCGAGAGGATCGCCACGCGGTCCCCGCGCGCGAGCCCGAGGGCCTCCATGCCTAACGTGGCCCAGCGGACCTGGTCGGCGAGTGCCCGGTGCGAGATGTCGTGCCACTGGCCGTCCCGGCGCACCTTGAGCGCGTCAGGCTTGTCGTACTTCCGGACCGCGTCAAAGAAGATCTGGACGAGCGTGCCGGGCTTGGACTGTCGTTCAGGGCCGCGAGCGTACATGGAGGTCGGGAAGCGGGCGGACGCGATACCCAGTGGATCCCTGCTCGTGCGGGCCGCGCTACTGCGTCTTGGGCCTGATCCTCACGGTCCACTGGTACACGTTGCCCAACCTGCTGCCGCGCTTGGCTTCCGCAAGGACCGTGACCGTATCCACGGGGGGTTGACCCTGCCGGACCCGGTATCGAAGCACACGGGACGCGTCACCGCCGGGGTCCGTGGTGTCGACGGCGCTGACGCGCCCCGACGCGTCCTGGAACGTGAACGAACCCAGCGTGTCAGTGGCGGGAATCGTGGTGGTTCCACGCTTGAGCGAGTAGCGCACGATGTATCCTGCCGACGGCAGGATCGTGGCGTCGTTCTTCTTGCCGATCTTCACCTTGAACTCCTTCGAGACATCCGTCGACACCGAGGGCAGGCTATAGAGGATCGAGTCCTGGAGCAGCGCGGGGTCGGTCGCAAAGGTGTCGGCCTTGGGCACCACGAGCAGAGTGCGCGCCGTAGTCTGGAGCCCCGTGGCACTCGCGATGACCCTCACGGACCGGCTCGGGGTCGTTGCCGGAAGCGCGTTGCCCAGCACGAGGTTCGTCGTGGCGGGGAGCGTGAGCCCGGTGTCGAGCGCAACGAACGTCACCGGGATGTCGGGATCTGGAGTGCCGTTCGCGCGATAGGCCACGGCCTGCAACGGCTCCACGATGTCACTGGCATTGCGCAGCGTGTCACCGGCATCGACCGATGGATAGGGCAGGGGGACGAACTGCAACGAGCCTAACGCTTCGCTGTCGACGGTGATGTCGATGCACGCCGCGACCGTCACCACGCCGACGCCCGCGAGCAGCCGGGCCAGGCGCCTCACTTCAATCGCTCCGCGAGCAGGGTCGCCAGGTTCACGTACGCCTGCGCCGCCGGGTCCGCGGGCGTGCGCAACACAACCGGCTGGCCGGCCGCAAAGGCCTCCAGGGCGGCTTCAGTGCGGGGAATGCGCACGTCGAAGATCAGGTTGCGGGGCAGGTGCGCCTTGACGTACTCGGCGACCCGCTCGGAGGAAGCGTTGCCAGGTTCGAACATCGTGAGGAGGATGCCGTCGAGGGTGAGGTCGGGATTGTGGTCGACGACATCCTGGATACCCCGCAGGATCTGCGGAGTTGTCTGCAGGGCGAGCGGTTCGCACTGCAGCGGCACGATCACGTGCTGGCTGGCCTCGAGCACTCGGTGCACGATGGGCCCGAGGCCCGGGGGTGTGTCCACCACGACCACGTCGCAGCGCTCCTGCGCGATCCTGACGAGGTCATGTACAACCGTCGTCTCCGCCACGAGCTGCTGGTAGAAGGTGTGGTCCGCCGAGTCGCTCACGGACCCGGCCAGGATGACCCGGAGCCACGGCAAGGCCGTCGGAAGTATGATTTCGCGGAGGGAGCGGACGCCGTTCAGGTAGTCGGCGAAGCCATAGGTGGGATGCCCTCGGCGAAGCCCGACGCCGTAGCGCACGGCGCCCTGCGGATCCACGTCGATGATGAGCGTCTTGAGGCCCCGGCGCGCGAACGCGGCCGCGAGGTTCACCGACGTCGTCGTCTTCCCCACCCCACCCTTCTGGCTGACAACAGCAAGGACACGCCCCACGTCAGGTCCCGGGCTGGACAGGGTCCTCGCCGTTTTCGGGGTGCGGCGATCGGAGGTCAGCCAGGGCCCTCCGAACGTGCTCGACATTCGCCTCCTGCGCGCTCTTGCCGGGGGCGTTCAGGAAGGCCTCGAGGTGTTGTTCGGCCGCTCCACGATCATTCCGCTTGATCAGGAGAAAGCCCAGGCCGTAGTGGGCGCCGGCGTGCTCAGGCTTGACCTCGAGCACGCGGCGATAACAGCGCTCCGCCTCGCCGAGCCGGTTCAGGCGCGAATAGGCGATCGCCATGTTCATGAGGACCCGATGATCGTCGGGTTTGTCGCGCAGGGCGAGGCGATACGACGTGAGGGCCGCGTCGTAGTCTCCCTGCTTCTCGAGCACGAGCGCCTCGGACAGGTAGTCGAGTCGCTGGGGCTTGAGTTCGTCGTCGGATCTGCCACCCAGGAGGCGGCTCCACCATGACATCGTGACGCGTCGGGAGACGGGGTCGGGGGCGGATTGTGACGCAGTGCACTCCGCCCGGAAGGAACGTCGTATTTCGCGCTAAGCTATCGACTTACGCGATCGCGGGCAATTCCGCGTTGCTGGGACTTGGTGCTGGTTTCTTGCGTGCTCGTGAAGGGCGCTGGGGCTCGTTGCTGGTTTCTGACGGGCTGGTGCTGCTGCTGGTTGCCTTGCTGGAGCTGGGGGCTGGGTACTGGAAAGCGCTCGATCGAGCCTCCAGCTCTCAGTACTCAGTCGCGCATTCAGCATCCAGCGCCTTCTCTAGTACCTCCAGCAACCAGTCAAGTACCCAGCGAGCAGCACCAGCCCGTCAGCAGCCAGCAACCAGACCCAGCGTCTGTTAAGCCAAGCTATTCCTCCCGTCGGCTGCGTTGCCGGAACTCCCGGGGCGACTCGCCCGTGAGGCGCCGGAACCAGCGTGAGAAGTAGGCGGGATCGGCGAAGCCCATCCGGTTGGCGACCTGGGCGCAGGAGGCCTCGGAATAGAGCAGTTCGCGTTTCGTGGCGACCACCGCGTGCTCGTCGATCAGACGCACGACCGGGACGCCAAGGTGGCGCTTCGTGAGGGCGCGCAGGTGCCCCGGACTCAGCGCGAGTCGACGCGCGAACCACGGGACGCCGCGCCGCGTGCCCACCGATTCGTCGATCAACTGCCGGAGTTGCGTGATCACAAAGGAGGCCTGCATGCCGCTGGTCACACCCCAGGCCCGGGCATACGCGCGATTGAGCCAGACGAGCGTCTCGTACAGCTGCGCACGGAGGAGGTGCACGCTGTCGAGTTGCGGATCGAGGATCTCCTCGCGCATCGCGAGCAGGCGCGTGCGCAGGAGCCGCGCTTCCTGCGCGCCCAGGCGAAAGGCACGGCCATACGGCTCCTGACCAAAGAAGGAAAGCCGCTGGAGAAAGAGCCCGTCGACGAAGAACGTCTGCAGGAAGTCGGCGGGAAAGAAGAGCACGAGCCCCTCGAGTCCATCGATGCGCAGGCGGCGCACCTGGCCGGGTGCGGAGAAGAGCAGCGTGCGCGGCGCGACCGCCACACGCCGATCGTCGATCTCGAACCAGCCGCGTCCCTTCGTGACGAACAGCACGTCGTAGAAGCCCAGCCGGTGGGGCTGCGCGGTGGCGATGAAGCCGTGGAGTTCCGAGACCCATCCCACGTCGATGAGCAGCTCGCGCCCGTACTTCGTGCGATGGAACTCGACGAGTCGGGCATCGGCGGGCCCGGTGCCGGTGGCAACCATCAGCGAAAAGTACCAGTACTCGATCGCTTCGTCGCTGTCGGGGGTCGAGCCGATCGTCGCAAGGTACCAGACGCGTTCTGCCCCCATTCCGGAGTCGTGCATGCGTGTCGCGCTCGCCGTGTCGCTGTTGGTCGTCGTCCCCGTCGCCGCGATCGCGCCCCAGGGCGCGCCATACACCCTCGAGGGGAGGGCCACGATGCTGCCCGCGGATTCCGGCGTGCGCATCGCCTCGGGACGCGCGCGCCTGTCGGGTCCAGCATTCCGCGACGGCACGATCGAGTTCGACATGACCCTCGCCGAGGGCCGCGCGTTCTCCTACGTGGAGTTCCGGACCGGGGCGGATGGCGAGGGCGAGGAGGTCTACTTTCGCAACCACAAGTCGGGTCTGCCGGACGCCATCCAGTACGCGCCCGTCAACCAACGACAGAGTGCATGGCAGCTCTTCCACGGCGCGGGCGGCACGGCATCGGTGCCGCTGTCGATCGGCCGTCCGATGCACGTGCGGCTCGAAGTGCGTGGATCACAGGCGGTGCTCTTCCTCGACCGGCAGGCGAATCCCGTGCTCGTGATGCGACGCCTCGGGCGCTCCCCGCGGTCGGGAGGCATCTCGCTCCGCGGCTTTGTGCCGCAGGGAAGCCCGGCGACGCACGCCGCAACCTTCTCCAACGTCGTCGTGACTCCGGAGCAGACCAGCTTCCGCTTCGACACCCTCGCCCCGCCCGCGGATTCGGTGGGCAATGCCGTGCGCGATTGGGAGCTGTCCGCGCCATTCCTCGCGCCCGCAGCGCACGTGACGTCGCTGCCCACACCCGCGGGAACCACCACGAGGGTCAGGGCTCGCGCGTCGGGCCTGTTGATGCTCGACGAACACGTCGCGCGTCCGCAGGGAACCACTCGCCCCACCGTCGTCGCGTCGTTCCAGCTCAACGCAACGCGTCCGACGCGGCAGCGCATCGACTTCGGCTTCAGCGATGCCGCCACGATCTTCGTGAACGGCGAGCCCATTGCGTCGGTGGACGCGTCGTACTCCTACGACCTGCCGCGCCAGGAAGGACTCATCGGCCCCGACCAGCTCGTGTCGTACGTGCCGCTGCGTGCCGGGACGAATGTCGTGAGCGTGGTCGTGGGTGATGTGTTTGGTGGTTGGGGGGTGCAAGCTCGGCTCGACCTACGGCCCGGCGTGCTTCTCGCGCGGTAGGCATCAGGCGCAGTCGATGCCCGCCGCGGCTGTTCCTATTGCGTAAATGTCTCCGGGGGGACGCGTCCCTGCCGGCACCGCAGGGGCGACCCCGGGACGTTCCGAGGTGAAGAAGAGCAGTCGCTCGTCAGGCGAGAGGGCGGGCGCGAAGTCGGCAAACGTGGAGTTCACGCCGCCCTGGAGCGGAGTCGATGCGCTCCAGCCATCGGCGGTTCGGCAGGCGACCCAGAGATCCGCTCCGCCCGAGGGCGTCGTGCGCACGTGCACGAGGAAGCGTCCGCTCGGACTGATCAGCGCGTTGCCGTCACCCGGTGCACCGGCGGAGAGCGCCTGCGGTTCTTCCCACGAGTCGGCGCGGCGGCGTGATGCGAAGATGCGCGCCGCCCCCGCGCGGTTGGAGCCGACGATCGTGGTGCCATCGCGCGTTTCCGACACGAACACGTCGTTCGAGTCGGTGTTGAATGGTCGCCCCGCGTTGCGAGGGTCACCCCAGCCCGCCGACGTGCGCTCCACGAACCACGTGTCCAGGTTGCCGGCGGCGCCAACGCCTCCGGGGCGGCTCGAGGAGAAGTACACGCGCCGACCATCGCTCGAGACGAAGGGGTCGACGTCTCGGTGGATCCCGGAGAACGACGCCACCCGCGGCGCAGACCACGCTGTCCCTGTCCATCGCGACTCCATGATCGTGAGGGAGGATCGGTCTGCCGTGGCCCGGTTGAAGTACAGGGTGCGCAAGTCGGGGGTGAACGTGATCGCGAACTCCGGGGCCGCCGAGGATACGATCCCCGGAGCGAACAGCGTCGGCGCCTCCGGAGGGGCGGGGAGAGGCGCGCGCCCCCCGCTGGACGCCGAGGCGCACGCGGCGAGGAGGACGAGCGAAAGCGATGAAGAGGTGAAGCGCATGCGGGACAATGCAGCATCGCACGCCACCGGGAGCCGTGCACGGGCCCGACGGTGCTTCCTCGCCGCAGGGTGCCCGGGACGCGGGATGGCTCGAAAGGCGACTGCACCAGTCGCCCTCCGGCGCCTACCTTCCACCACACCCCGCACCCCGAGGCTGCCGTGCCCCGCCGCTATGAAGTGGACCCGAGCAAGGGTCGATTCGACGTCGAATGGCCGCTGTTCGGCGAGCTGTCTCGGGCCCTCGCGCTCAAGGTCGCGCGGGAGTACGAGCCCGAGATCGTGGTCGGCATCGCGACCGCCGGCGTGATTCCCGCCGCCGTGGTCGCAGCGATTCTCGATTGCGAGTTCCGGTCGATCCTCGTGTCGAGACGAGACGAGGACCACGTGCGCGAGACGCCGTCGGTGCTCGGGGCGGCGCCACATGAGGTGCGTGGCCGGCGCGTACTCATCGTCGACGAGACCTGTGACACGGGCGACACGATGCGCCTTGCGATCGCCGCCATCGTGAACGCCGGGGCGAGCGAAGTCCGCACGGCAGTTTCGTTCAAGACGGGACCCTTCGAGCCGGACTTCCACGCGCTGGCCACCGAGAGCACGATCGTGCTCCCCTGGGATCGCGAGATCCTCGTCGAGGGCGACTTGCAACCAAACCCGAAATACCAGGGCGCGTAACGCCCAGGCCCTTTCGCACCGAGGTCGTTGCCGAGCAGGGCAGGGCGCCACAGTTTCGTGGCGCTCGCAGTCCGGCGTGTCCCCTGCATGGAGGTCGGCATGGTCCCCCTGATGTCGCTGTGGCTCCCGATCCTGCTGTCGGCGGTGGCGGTGTTCGTGGCGAGTTCCCTCGTGCACATGGCCCTCGGATACCACAAGACGGACTATGCACGCGTGCCTGACGAGGATCGGGCGATGGAAGCGCTGCGATCCCACGACCTCGCTCCCGGCGACTACTTGATGCCGTACGCGAACTCCGGGGCGGACATGAAGGATCCGGGTTTCCTTGCGAAGTTGAACGCGGGGCCGCGCGTGGTGATGACGGTGCTGCCGAGGGGGATGACGCCCATGGCCGGGCTCCTCGGGAAGTGGTTCGTCTTCAACCTCATCGTCTCGCTGTTCGCCGCGTACCTCGCATCGCGCGTGCTTGCCGCGGGGACGCCCTACCTCACGGTGTTTCGCGTGGCGGGCACGATCGTGTTCGCGGGCTACGGCCTCGGGGTGTGGCCGCAGGCCATCTGGTTTGGCAAGTCGACCACGGCGACCGTCAAGTCGACCTTCGACGGGTTTCTGTACGCCATCGTGAGTGGTGGGGTGTTCGGCTGGCTGTGGCCCAGTGTGTGAGAGAGGTGAATGGGCGATGGGCAATGGTGAATAGTGAATGGTGAATGGGGCGCGCGATTCACCATTCACCATTCAGCACTCACCCTCCCCATTCCCCCATCGTCAGTCCTTCCAGACGTGCCGCACTGGGAGTAGCATCCCGGATGACCGGACACGACCAGCACGAGACCCGCGACGACCTTGCCGCGCCCACGCACGGTGAGCCGGAGCTTCCGCCGACCAGTCATCCGGTCCCGCCCAGCACCATCGCGCGCCTCGGTCGCAACCTGACCTTCCGCGTCCTCGTGGCCATCGCGCTGGGCATCCTCGTCGGGATGATCTGGCCGTCGGTGGGCAAGGCGATGAAGCCCGTCGGTGACACGTTCATCAACCTCGTCCGGATGATCATCGCCCCGGTGATCTTCCTCACGATCGTGCTGGGCATCGCGCAGACGAGCGATCTCAAGAAAGTGGGGCGCGTGGGCCTCAAGGCCTTCATCTACTTCGAGATCGTGACCACGTTCGCGCTCGCGATCGGGGTGGTCGTGATGAACCTGGTGCGGCCCGGTGATGGCATCGACGCCGCGCGGCTCGCCACCGGGGACATCTCGCGCTATACGCAGGCCGGGCAGGAGATGAACTGGATCGACTTCCTCACGCATGTCGTGCCGTCGAGCGTGGTCGGGGCCTTCGCGGAGGGTGAGATCCTCCAGGTCGTCTTCTTCTCCGTGCTCTTCGGCGTGGCCCTCGCCTCGTTAGGCCGAGCGGCGCGGCCGGTGACGCGGGTGCTCGACCGGCTCATGACAGTGTTCTTCCGGATCGTTGGCATCGTGATGGTCGTAGCCCCGATCGGGGCCTTTGGGGGCCATGGCGTACACCATCGGCAACTTCGGTCTCGGCTCGCTCGCCGCGCTCGGCCGCCTGATGGGCACCGTGTACCTGACGATGGCGCTCTTCATCTTCGTCGTCCTGAACCTGATTGCGCGCGCCTACGGCTTTTCCTTGTGGAAGCTGATCGTGTTCATCAAGGACGAGATCCTGATCGTGCTTGGCACGTCGTCGAGCGAGGCGGCGCTCCCGCGCATGCTGGACAAGATGGAGAAGTTCGGCTGTGCGAAACCGGTGGTCGGCCTGGTGATCCCGGCGGGCTACTCGTTCAACCTGGATGGGACCTCGATCTATCTCTCGATGGCGACGCAGTTCATTGCTCAGGCCTATGGCGT
>JACMLI010000171.1 GCA_014379705.1 Gemmatimonadaceae bacterium | reverse complement strand
CGAGTTCATGGGCGCTGTGGCGCTCGTGCGCGACGGCGCGGTGGTCTACGCACGGGGTGCGGGCATGGCCGACGTCGCCGCAGGCCGCGCCTTCACGCCCGAAACGCCTGCGGACGGCGGTTCGCTCGCCAAGACGCTCACTGCTGCGGCCCTCTGGACGCTCGTGCACGAAGGACGGGTCGTGATCGACACGGTGGTGTCGGCGTACCTCTCCGACTTTCCGCACGCGGGGACGACCGTGCGCCAGTTGATCGCGCACACGAACGGCCTCGTGCCCTACTACGAGCAGTTTGACGAGTACTTCGGGCCGCGCGAGCCGCGCACGACGGCCGGTCTCCTCGCGGTGGTGCGTCGAGTGTGGCCGCGGCCCCGCTTTGCACCGGGTACGCGCTTCGAATATTCGAACCTCGGCTTCGACGCGGCGGCGCTCGTCGTGGAACGCGTCACGGGCCAATCCATCGCGACCGTGTTCCGTGAGCGATTCCTTGGGCCTCTCGGCATGGACTCCGCGTTCGCGCGGCCGGCCCGGTTTACCGATTGGCCCGGTCCACGCACCATGGGACATCGGTGGGCCGACACGGCCTGGGTGGTCGCCGACGTGTACGATAATGAAGGCTTCATCGGCGGATCGAACGTCTACTTCTCGGCCCTCGACCTTGCCCGCTGGGCGGACGCCCACGCGTCCGGCACCGCGCTCCCGCGCGAGGTCATGACGCTCGGGCAGGCGCGCCCGATCATCGATGGGCGGCCATCCCCGATCGCGGGCCTCAGCTGGTATTGCGACGATGACGGTGTGCGTTGTCACTACACCGGGGCAAACAATGCCTTCCACAGCCTTGCGTACTGGGATCGTGGGCGGGGCGAGGCGGTCGCGATGGTCAGCAACAGCAGTCTCGCGCCCTGGACGCTGGTCACACTGCAGCGCGACCTCGTCGCCGTCCTCGCGGGGCGAGAGCCCGACAGGTCGGCGCGTCCCGCGTTCGTGTCTGTAGACGAGCGCCAGCGCGACGCGGTCGCCGGACGGTACGCGGCGCTCGACGGCGACACCATCACCGTGACCAGCTCGCCCAACGGCTTGCGCCTGCGCGTGGGTGATGGCCTGGAGTTCGACCTCTTCCACGTGGCACCCGACGAGTTCTACCTTCCCGGCCTCGACTTCTTCATCGGATTCAGCGGCGGTGCAGGGGAGCGCCGGATGCACGCGAGGTCGATGTTTGTCGACTTCATGGCAGATCGCATCCCGTGATGCGAGGGGGATGATGCGACCAGTCACCAGTGCGCGTGGTTGGAGGCGCGTCTTCGCCGGCCTCTATGCCTTTCCAACCCTGCTCGCGAGTGCTGCGCTTCGGATCGCTGGTCAACACCGCCGAGCTGACGCGCTGGTGGCGTGGATCGGGCGCGAGTGGTTGGGGCTCCCTTCCGAGCATCCGATGCCGGCGCCGTGGTGGAGACAGTTGGGTGCCATCGGCATGAGCCTCGCCGCCCTCGCCGTGACTCTCTACCTCCTCGCTGGCATCGTCCTCAACCTGGGTTACCCGCTCCGTCCCAGTAACGAATCGACCGATTGGGGCGGTCCCTCCCTGTGGGGGAGGTGGGCTGTGCACGGTGCCGGCGGCGTCATGTTCGTGGTCGCCACCCCGTTCATCAGTCGAGGACTTGCCGCGCTCACTCGACGCATCCTTGCGGGCGCCAGATAGAGGGGGACGCATCGTCGAGTCCATGACAGATTGATGGCTTGTCACTGCGGCACACGAGGAGGGGGGATGGGAGATTGGCTTCGGTACTCGATATTCGCAGTGGGGAGCGCGGTGCTTCTCATTCAGGCGCCAGAGCGTCACCTGGTCGCCCCGACCGCGGAGTTCCCCGAGGGGTTCACCCGCGTCACCGCACTGCGGGAACTCGCGGACGGTCGGGTGATCGTAATCGACGCGAGGGACCGTCGCGTTGTCCTGCTCGACTGGAAGCGCGGCGCGATGGCGCCGGTCGCACGTGAGGGATCCGGGCCCCTGGAGTTTCGCATCCCGACGCAGTTGCTCGAAATGCCCGGAGACACGACTTGGGTGGCCGACTTCGTGAACTCGCGCTGGCTCGTCCTCCGGCCAGATGGCTCTCCCGTCGCGACAATTTCATCGCGCGACCTGTCGCCCGAGCTGTATCGCGGTGAGGTCCTGGGCACGGATCGTCAGGGCCGTCTCTACGTTCAGGTGGAGGATCTCCGTGGACGGGCTCCCGGCGAGGGCTCCCCCGGGACAGCCCACGTCCTTCGCGTGTCGCGCTCCTCGCAGCACGCGGATACCATCGCGAGCCTTCGGCTTCCTCCTGGGCGCCTCATCGGTGCGCAGCCGCTGCCGGGCGGCATGGTGCGGGAGCTCAACACGCGACCCTTCGCGCCTGAAGATGTGGCGGCACCAGCACCAGCCGGCGATCTCGTTGTCGTGCGGTCACCTGACTATCAGGTAGAGCACTGGAGCGGGCCGGGGCGGGTCTCCCGCGGTCCGCTCGTGCCTTACCAGAAGCTGAAGGTCACGCACGAAGAACGACGAGCGTTCATCCGACGGCAGGTCGTCCCGGGCCGCGTGATCGTGTTCTCTCGAGATACCAGGCAGGTGGTGCCAGCTCCCACGGCCCCACCGGAGTCGGACGCATCCATCGACGCACAAGTTCAGCGCGTGCCCTGGCCGGACGAAATGCCCCCTGTGCGCACCGGCATGCGGGTGGCCCACGACGGGACCGCGTGGGTGCCCCGCGTGCTGGGGAGTCGCGACACCCGTCCCGCGTATGACCTCATCGACCACGCAGGCGAGCGCCGGTCCACGGTCAGGCTCCCGGCTCGCTCTCGGCTCGCGGGGTTCGGGCGCGGCGTGGTGTACGTCGTTCAACTCGATGACGATGATCTCGAGCGCGTCCAACGGTACCGATGGCCGTAGCGAACGGGCGCGGTTGACGGTCAGGACTCGGGTCGCTGCTTTTTTCCGTAGCCCGTGAGCGTGATCAGCCGCGAGACCACCAGCGCGATGTACATGATGCCCGCGAACGACTCCAGCATGACGAGGGCCCGCGCCATCGGCGTCACGGGCATGATGTCGCTGAGCCCCACGCTCGACAGCACGGCGACGCTGCAGTAGAGGAGCTCCGTCCAGCTCCGGGCCACGTCGCCCGCACTGTACCCGAAGCTCCCGGGCTGCAACTCCTGGCACACTACAAACAGGTACGCAAAGGCCCACGCCATCAGCGTGAACGTGGCCCCGGCCGCGAAGAGCTCATCGACCGCGACCTGCCAGTCGTGGAGCATGTACGCAATAAGGCTCCCGGCCGCGTAGAAGTAGAACACCGCCTCCAGCGCGGCCGTGGCAACCGAGAGTTCCGGGCGCGGAGAGATCATCATCAGCACGGACAACACGACCACGGGGAGCGCCAGCGTCACGCCCAACCACGTGAGCCATGGGCCCCGGCGCACGACCCACAAGGCGAGACCAAGCACGAGCAGGCCGAAGACCCCGAAGAGGGCGCGCCCGCGCGGCGACGTCTCCATCATCGGATAAAGGACGACGCCGAGGAGCTGGACCAGGAGCAGCCCGGCGGAGGGATTGCGGCGAAGGAAGGCGATCCAGGACATGCGCCCAGTATAGCCTCGACACGCTGATCCAGTACAAGCGCATCATGCAAAATGGGTGAGTCCGGGCGACCACAACCACGACAGCCTTCCCCGACACCTTGCCACGCAATGTGACGCGCCGTAGTTTGCCCTTGCCACACAAGGGGAAGCCATGGCCGACACCGAGATCGATCTCCTCCGCAGCAGTCTCGACCTGCTGATCCTCAAGGCCCTCGGCTGGGGGCCCCGGCACGGCGTTGCCGTCGCCGAGTGGATCGAAGGGGCCACGAAGGACGCCCTCCGCCTCGAGGAAGGGACGCTGTATCCGGCGCTCCACCGCCTCGAACGCAAGGGGTGGCTCAAGTCGGAGTGGGGCATGTCGGACACCCACCGTCGGGCCAAGTTCTACCGCCTCACCGCCACGGGCCGCGCGCGATTTCGCGCCGAGGCACCAGCGTGGCAACGCTTCGCCAGTGCCATCGCGGGCGCGCTCCAGGCCGGTGCGCCGGACGTCGCCGAGGCGTGAGCAACGGCATGTCGGGCCGACCGCCAGGATGGCGCGCGG
>JACMLI010000170.1 GCA_014379705.1 Gemmatimonadaceae bacterium | reverse complement strand
CGGGTCCGCCGAGCGCAACATGCGCTCCATGAATGCGGTCACGTGTGACGCCTTCTCTGCTTCACGGCGTGCCCGGTCGCGCTCATCGCGCGCCACGCCCGCCTGGTGCCACGTGGCGACCGTTCCTGCGCCGATGGCGACCACGCCCGCCGCCGTGGCGACAGTGGCCACGATGTTCCGGCGTGCGAACTTGCGGAGGCGATACGCCACCGAGTCGGGGCGCGCGGCGATCGGGAGCCCCGCGAGCCAGCGCCGCAGGTCCTCGCCTAACGTTTCGGCGGAGCGGTAGCGACGCTGGGGGTCGAGCTGCAGGGCGGTGCCAACGATGGTGTCGAGGTCCCCGCGCAGCTCGCGCCGATGCGCCGGCGCGATGACGCTCGGGAGCGTGATGCGACCGGAGAGTGCCCGCGATCGCGTGTCCTCGGCCCTCGCTCCCGGTTCACGGTGCGGATGCCGGCCCGTGAGCAGCTCGTACAGCACGACGCCGAGTGCGTACACGTCACTCGACGTGGTGATCGTGTCACCACGCAGCTGCTCGGGGCTTGCGTAGGCGGGCGTGAAGGCAGCTACGGAACCCGTCGTCAGGTCATCACCCGTGGTATCGTCGGGCACGAGCAGCTTGGCGACACCGAAATCGAGGAGCTTCACGGTGCCATCGCCGGTCACCAGGATGTTGCCGGGCTTGAGATCACGGTGGACCACGAGGTTGCGATGCGCGTAGTCGACCGCGGCGCAGACCTGGCGGAAGAGCAGCACGCGCTCACGCACGCCCAGCGCGCCCTGTTCGCACCAGGCCGACAGCGGCAGTCCCGCCACGAACTCCATCGCGTAGTACGGGCGGCCATCGTCGGAGAGACCACCATCCACCAGGGCGGCGATATTGCGGTGATCGAGGCGCGCGAGGATGCGTCGCTCCTGCTGAAAGCGTCGACCCAGCAGCTCGGACGAGCGCGCGGCGTGGATCATCTTGATCGCCACCCGCTTCGTGAAGTCGTCGGTGGCACGGATGGCTTCGTAGACGTCACCCATGCCTCCGGAGCCGATTTTTCGCACGAGCTGATAGCTGCCGACGCGCGACCCCGAGCGGTCGCTGATGGGCCAGTCGGGCGATGCCACGCGCAGCGGCACGTCGAACCGCTCGGCGCCCGAGGCGAGGGACGCGAGGAGACTCACGACCTCACGGCGGATCACCGTGTCGTCGCGACACTCCGCGTCCAGCGCGACCTGCCGCTCATGGTGTGGCAGGTCGGCGAGGCGACCGACGAGGTCACTGATCGTCTCCCACTGCTCAGTGGTGAGCGGCGGCGTGTTCATCCGGAGCGGTGCGTTGAAGGGGGCACTATCCGGGTTCGCGCAGGATGGGCGCGTCAGGGCTCATGAAGGGCGCTCCCCGACGGACCAAGCTCGCGCTGCAACCAGCCCTTGGCGACGACCCAATCGCGCTTGGCTGTGGCCACGGAGATCCCGAGCGCGCTCGCCGTCTCCTCGATCGACAGGCCCACGAAATAGCGCAGTTCGACGAGGCGGGCCTGGCGAGCACTGAGTGCGGCGAGTCGCTCGAGGGCCTCGTCAACCGCGAGCAGCTCATCGTCCCGGTCGGGCGCGGCCGCATGGCCATCGTCGAGCGTCACCTGCACTCCGCCCGCCCGTTTAGCGGCGGCGCGTCGCCGAGCGTGGTCGGTGAGGATGCGTCGCATGGCGAGCGCCGCCACGCTCATGAAATGCGCACGACCGTCGAAGGCCGCGTCCTGTCCCACGAGTCGCAGGTACGCTTCGTGGACGAGTGCCGTGGGTTGCAGCGTGTGATCGGGATGCTCCCGCCGCAGCTGCGCGACCGCGAGCACCCGCAGCTCATCGTACAGCAGCGGGAGGAGCTCGTCGAAGGCGCCCGATCGTCCAGCACCCAGTTCAGCGAGCAGGCGCGTGACTGCAACCGCAGTCGGTGAAGTCGTCAGCGTAGGGAGGCGGGGTACCCCCGAACATGGCACGTTCCGCGCCAATTCGGAGCGTGAGGAGGTCCCCGAATGGAAAAACGGCCCGATCCGTGGAGGATCGGGCCGTTTGACCGGTGCGTGCTACTTGGTGATTGCGGGCGGGGTGACCGTGAGGTCGACGTTATGCGTGACGCGAATGCCGACGACGCCATCGAGGGACTTGAGCTTGTCCGCGCCGACGAGCGCCGCCTTGTCCCACGACTGCACCTCGGTGCCGTTGACGACGCAGCTCGCCTTGTCACCGCGCACGCGCCAGCCGACTTCATTCGTCGCGACGCCATTCACCGCCTTCTTCACCGCGGCGTTTTCGGTGGGGCCCACCAACGTCTCCACCTTCGTGCCGTGGAAGTACTTCGCGGCGTACTTTCCGTCGGCGTACACGATGCAGTACGCGTACGCCTGGTTGTCGGTCGCGAGATCCGAGCCGCCGATGACGACGCCGTAGGAATGCGGGTGACCGGGGTTGTGCTTGTTCTCGGTGAACGACGCCTTGACCTCGTAGTTGCCGCTCGCCTTGAGGCCGTCGTTCCAGTAGGTGGCCGCGGGACCGATCGCGAGCTGCAGCTTGCCGCCGGCCAGGGCGAACTTGGAGTCCTTCACCGTCTTGCCCTGTGACGCCGCGCGGGCGTCGACCTTGCCGTTCCATCCGGCGGCCGTGATGCCACCACCAGCGACGCTGCGGTCGGCGTCCTGCGCCGAAACGGCAACGGGTACAGCGGTGAAGAAAACAAGGGCAGTGGCGATCTTGCGCATGGGTGCCTCCAGGGGGAGTTCAGGTCCCGCAGCAGGTGGTCTGCCCAGCCTGGCGGGAGTGGTACGGGAGTCGGTGACGAGCGGGCGAATCTGGCCGCCGGGTCGGCACGCGACAAGACATCCGGGACGGGCCGGAATAGAACGGGTTGAAACCCACCTCTGAGAAAGGAGTTCCGGCCCCGCGCCACGCCCAGCAGAAGCAGGTTGACAGAGGCGGTTCGGCAGTATAACCTTCTATCCGCATACACGGATATATGACGAGCCCGGCAGCCACTCACCTCAATACACTTGCCGATTCCACCCGGAGTCGGCTCTTGCTCGTCCTCGAAAGGCACGAGCTGACGGTGAGCGAACTCATTGCCATCCTTCAACTTCCGCAGTCGACCATCTCACGGCACCTCAAGGTGCTCGGGGAGGACGGGTGGGTGACTTCGAGGGCCGACGGAACGAGTCGCTACTATAGGATGGTCGACGCCCCGGGTGACCTGGCCAGCAGGCTCTGGACCGTCGTTCGAGACGATGCCGAGCATACGCCGGGGGCCGAGCAGGATCGGGCGCGGCAGTTGAGTATCATCGCCGATCGCCGCCGTCGTTCACGCGAGTACTTCTCCTCCGTGGCTGGACAGTGGGACGAGGTGCGCGCGGATCTCTTTGGCGCACAGGTCGACCTGCAGCTCGCCCTCGCGATGCTCGATCCCGCGGCAACGGTCGGAGACCTTGGCTGTGGATCGGGCCACCTCGCGGAGCTCCTCGCGCCACACGTCGCCCGCGTGATTGCCGTGGACGCGTCCGCGGAAATGCTCGCCACCGCGCGCGAGCGACTGTCGACCGTGGCGAACGTTGAGGTGCGGATGTCCGACCTCGAGAGGCTCCCGATCGAGTCTGGTTCACTCGACATCGGCATTTGCTCCCTCGTCCTCCACTACGTCGCCGACCCGGCGCGCGTGCTCGCAGAGGCATACCGCGCGATCAAAGCCGACGGCCGCCTGATCGTCATCGACATGACGCCGCACGATCGCGAAGACCTGCGACACGCCATGGGCCATGCGTGGACCGGATTTTCCGAACAGCAGATCCGCGCCTGGCTGGGCGAGGTCGGTTTTTCATCGGTGCAATGGCGTCCGCTCCCTGCCGATCCAGCGGCGCGCGGTCCCGGCCTCTTCGTCGCACACGCAACCAGACGCTAGTCCTTCCCGAATCACGAATCACGAATCCCCAATCACGTCCAAACCATGACTTCCACGCTGCGCCCCACCGCCACCTCTCTCACCCCGCTGGATCGTCCGGCGTTCAAGGTAAAGGACCTCACGCTTGCCGAGTGGGGCCGCAAGGAGATCCGGCTCGCCGAAGTCGAGATGCCGGGGCTCATGGCCCTGCGCGCCGAGTTCGGTGCAAAGAAGCCACTCGCTGGCGCGCGCATCATGGGCTCGCTGCACATGACCATCCAGACCGCGGTGCTCATCGAGACGCTCGTCGACCTCGGCGCGGACGTCCGCTGGGTGTCGTGCAACATCTTTTCGACGCAGGATCACGCCGCGTCGGCGACGGTCGTCGGTCCGAAGGGAACGCTCGAGAATCCCACCGGCGTCCCGGTGTACGCATGGAAGGGTGAGACCCTCGAGGAGTACTGGTGGTGCACGGAGCAGGCGCTCATGTGGCCCGATGGCGGCGGCCCGAACATGCTCCTCGACGATGGCGGCGACGCGACCCTGCTCATTCACAAGGGCGTGGAGTACGAGAAGTCGGGCGTCGTTCCCCACTTCGATCCCACGGCCGACTCCGAGGAGTGGGGCGTGATCCTGCAGCTGCTGCGCGACGAGCTGCAGCGCAACCCTGATCGCTGGACCAGGGTCGCGGCAGACATCAAGGGCGTGACCGAAGAGACAACCACGGGCGTGCATCGCCTCTACGAAATGATGAAGGCCGGCACGCTCCTCTTCCCGGCGATCAACGTCAACGACTCGGTCACCAAGTCGAAGTTCGACAACCTGTACGGTTGCCGGCACTCCCTCACCGACGGCATCCTCCGCGCCAGTGACGTGATGCTCGCCGGCAAGGTCGCGGTGATCTGCGGGTACGGCGATGTCGGCAAGGGATGCGCGCAGGCACTGCGTGGCCAGGGCGCGCGCGTGATCATCACCGAGATCGACCCGATCTGCGCGCTGCAGGCGGCGATGGAAGGCTACCAGGTCACCACGCTCGACGACGTCCTTGCCACGGCCGACATCTTCGTGACGGCGACGGGCAACATGAAGATCATCACCGTCGAGCACATGAAGCGCATGAAGCACAATGCGATCGTGGGCAACATCGGCCACTTCGACAACGAGATCGACATGGCCGGCCTCAAGTCGCAGGGCATCGACCGCATCAACATCAAGCCGCAGTTCGACGAATACGTCTTCCCCGACGGCCACTCGGTGCTCATCCTCGCCGAGGGTCGCCTGCTCAACCTCGGCTGCGCCACGGGCCACCCGAGCTTCGTGATGTCGTCGTCGTTCAGCAACCAGGTCATCGCCCAGATTGAGCTGTACGGCAACACCAGCGACTACGAGAAGAAGGTCTACGTGTTGCCCAAGCACCTCGACGAAAAGGTGGCGCGCCTGCACCTGGGCAAGCTCGGCGTGAAGCTCACGAAGCTGAGCGCGGAACAGGCGTCGTACATCGGCGTGCCGGTCGACGGTCCGTACAAGCCGGACCACTACCGCTACTAGCACCTCGGTGGGCACAAAGAGGACGGGGAGCGCATCGTGAGATGCGCTCCCCGTTCGGCTTTCAGGCGATCGACCTACGGCTCGTTGTCGACCACCGTGGCGGCGGCGGCGGCATTGGCGGCAGCGACCGCGGCGGGCGGGCGACCGCGACGATAGGCGGGTACGCTCGGCTGGGCGCGCTTCACGAGCATTTCTTCATACCACGCGACGATCCGCGGACGCACCTTGGCCGGCGTGTCGCCTGCCGTATGACGGAACGGAGCGTAGCGCTGACGGTCGGCGGCCGACGAGACACTGAACCACCACCAGGCATCAGCCTGATCCTTACCAGTCGGTGTTTCGAGGCAGCAGGAGTACGTCACGCCCCCTTCTTCGAACTCGAAAACCGACGAAACCTTCGGAGCGGCCACGGGAATGTCCTTGTAAGCTGTCCCCCAACTTAGCGGAATTCGACCCAAACTGGGACTCTGCCGTAGGAACTCGTGGTTGGTCCTGTGGCTGGCAGGGGAGGGCAGGCGAGGGCTATGTTGCGATTTCACAGGAGTTTACGCGCATGGATGACCGTATCGAGCGACTGCAGGAAACCGCGGAGAGGCTCAGTCGGGAGGTCGTGGCTCTCCGTGAGGCTGTCGCCGAACTGCGGGTGGGAACGGCTCCCCTTTCATCCGCCGCTCCTGAACCGTCTGCTCGCGAGTCGACCAGCCGCATAGACGCATTCAACGCCGCGCTCGAGGGTCGACCAGCTCCGCCCGCAGGGTCCACCGTCGAGCCCGGGATGTCGCCAAGCCACGCCTCAGGCCCGGCGAGCAACTGGAACGACCTCTTCAAGTCGTTAGGCATGCGCCCTGCAACCCCGTCGCCCGCTGTCGACCCGGCGCCGGCGCCTTTCGAAGAGCGTCGAGGCTTGGAAGACCTCGTAGGCCGATACGGCACCATCGGGCTCGCTTCGCTCACGATCCTCATGGGCATCGGCGCGCTGATCGGGTGGGCGATCCGCAATGGCTACATCGGACCGATGGTGCGCATCGCGATCGGGTTGGTGACGGCCGGCGTTGTCGCCTTCTTTGGCTGGCGCGTGCGTCGGGGTGACAGTCCGCGCTATGGCAACGCATTGCTCGCGCTGGCCCTCGCGATCGTCCACGTGGTCTCATGGGGAGCTGGTCCACGCCTGCAACTCATCTCCACGCCAGCTGTGCTTGCCCTTGCGGCCCTGAGCTCCGCGGCCCTGGCCTGGCTCGCGTGGCACGAAGATGACCAGACGCTGTTCAACGTCGGGTTCGGAGGCGCGCTCCTCGCACCCTTCGTGACGTCCGATGGCAGTGGGCGTGCCGTGATGCTGCTGAGCTACGGCTTCGTCGTGCTCGCGGCGGGCATCGCTTCACTTGGCCAGCGGACGTGGACGCGCGCCCCCTTGGTGGCATCGCTCGGCATCCTCGTCTACACGGCGAGTGGCGCTGGGCTCGCTGACACGGCCGACACGTGGGCGGTGCGGACCTCGGCGGGAGCGTTCGCCGTCGGACTCAGCGCACTCGCGTCGGTCCTGCTCGATGGACCAAAGAAGATGGCCATCACGTACCCCGCACTTGTCGCGGCTTTCGGGGCGATGGTTGCCGTGGCGAGCGGGTCGAGCGTGAATGCCGGCCAGTATCCCTTCGCCGTGGCGCTGATGGTGGCGTCGCGTTTCGCCGGCGATCGGGCCAGGCGCGGCGTGCGCACGGCGATCGTTGGCGGCGTCCTGCTGCCAGCGGGTGCCACCGCCTTGGCGCTCGGCGCGCTCCCAGAGGTCGTGAGCGCGGCCGGTGCGGCGACGGCGTTGCTCTTTGCGTTCCTCGCGGCGCTCGCCGCGTGGCAGGATGTCACCGGCGACCGGCGTACATACGCCTTCACGGCGACGGCGCTCACGGGGCTGGCCGTTGCCGTCGGCTCGGATGAGCGGCAGTTGCTCTTTTGCCTGCTGATCGCGGCGTTTGGGCTCCTCTGCGCCGTCGCCACGCAACGGCTGCGACTCGGTGGCATTGGCGTGGCCGGCGCCATGTGGCTGGCGGCGGGCACCGTGCGCGCCTTCACCATGCTCGAGGACCGTGTAGCCTACGAATACGCCCCGTTCCTCACGGAGGCATCGCTGGCCGCCGCTTCGATCGCCCTGTCGTGGATCCTCCTCTCCTTCCACACGGCGCGCAACCTCGCGTCGGGATCTCGTCGTGGGACCGATGTCTCGACCACCGTCGTTCGGTTGCTGGGCGCGATCGTGGCGTTTGCCTGGGTGCGCCAGGAGCTGGCACGCGCGTTCTCGCCCGATGTCAGCGCCTTTCTCGTGATTGCGTGGTACGCCATCTCGGGCGTCATGGCAATCTTCCTGGGTCACGCGCGCGGCATTCCGCTCCTGCGCCAGCTCGGGCTTGGCCTCTCGGTGCTCGCGGCGCTCACTACCATCACGCAGGCGTCGTCGCTCGTCATCGGGTGGCGTGTGGGATCGTACCTGCTCGCGGGTGCCTTCCTGCTTGGCGTCGCGTACAGCTATCGCGTGACGCGTCCTCCACCGCGCGCCACGCCAACACCGCCTGACACGCCTGCCGTGGCCCCGGAAGTCGATCCGGCCTGACTAACACGCCGTCGCCGCGCGCCACCCTCGCACGGCGGCCAGTGCCGACTGCAGGCGGCGAGCGCCTGTTCCCTCGACGGGGAGTACGCGGGCGCCCAACGCATTGAGTTGCGCGGCGAACTTCGCGTGGAGTTCGTGACGGGCCTGGGGCTGGTCCCGCACGCCGTCGGCCTCCCACGGCACGTCGGTCGCGCACAGCAGGTACAGGTCGCCGCGGCGCTTAGCGGCTTGCTCCCGCACCCACTCAGGGGCGCGCCCGTAGTAGTGATCGCCGTAGATCATCGTGCTCACCAGGTCGGTATCGAGCACCAGGTCGCGCCCGGGCGGCAGGAGGGCGATCGCGGCGTCTTCGCGCGCGGCCTGTCCACGCCCGATCGGTTCCACGTCATCCACGGTAAGCGCGCCGCGGCGTGCGCTCGCATAGTCGCGCGCATACTCGGGAATCCAGATCGTACCCAGCGCCGCCGCGAGATGGCGGGCAAGGGTCGTCTTTCCGGTGCTCTCACTGCCGGTAACGACGATGCGTCGCATTACCCGGGGCGGCGCGCCAGGGTGCGCTTGCGCTCGGGCGTGTAATGCCACCAGGCCCGCGCCGGGGCGCCTTCCATGTAGCGCACGACACTGATGAAGACGTCGTACACGCAGGGATCCTGGCGCACGCCGGTGCGCGCGCAGAGCTGGTCGTAGAGCGCGTACGGATCCCGGCCGACGAGCTGGGACGGGCGCGTGATGCCTAACGAGCGCAGGTCTCCCGCGGTGGCCGGCCCCACGTTGGGCAGGTCCTCGAGGCGTGCGACGCTGCGTGGGGCACGGCGCGCGGTCATGGGGCCAGCGGGGCCGGGGTGAGCGTCGCCGGCACGGCAAGGCTGCGCTTCCACTCGCGCCATCCCAGCACCGCGAGGACGAAGAAGATCGCGTAGAGGACTGCGGTCGCGTAGAGACCGCGCGAGATGAACATCGGCACGTAGACGGCGTCGAGGGCGATCCAGATCGCCCAGTGCTCGAGGACCTTGCGCGTCATCAGCCACTGCGCGCAGAGCGACGTGGTGGAGAGGAAGGCGTCGAGCCAGGGCAGGGCGGCATTGGTCGACCCCGACAGTACGCTGCCTAACGCGACCCACGCGACGAGGTTCACCACCGTCAGGACGACCCATGTGCGCGGCGTGGCCCGCGAGACGCGCAACACGGTGCGATGGGCGCCGCCATACGTCCACTCGTACCAGCCGTACGCCGAGAGCACGAAGTAGATCACCTGCAGCCCCATGTCAGCGTACAATCGCGCGCCCTGGAAGACCACGGTGTACAGCGCCACGTTCACCAGCGCGGTTGGCCAGCTCAGGATGTTCTGACGCGTCCCGAGGTAGACAGAGATCACGCCGAACGCGGCGGCGGTGGCTTCGAGGGGCGTCACGGCCTCAAGCTAGCACCGGCTCCGCGGGCAGCGACTACGGGATGACCAGGTCGAGTCGCGCGCTGTCGGCCTGGAACGAGGAGAGTACGGACACCGAGTCGCGCTTCGCGCGCGGTCCGAGTCCTGCGGTCACGATGGCGCAATGCATGCCCTCCTCGGTGGCCACGGAAACCCGGTAGTGCCCCACTGGCACCGTTTGCGCTCCCTGCTGGACGAGGCTCCCGCTGGCCGGCGAGCCGCAGGCACCGCGGTGCGTCGAGGTCACCAGGGACACCATGGGCTCATTCCCACCTGCGACCGTCACCGTTCCGACCACGTGCCAGGCTGCCGGGACCAGGACGCAGGCACAGGAGTCTGTCACGAAGGAACAGGAGGCCAGGAGCGCGGCCCCCGCGTACAGCCACGTGCGTCGACGGAACATGCGAGGTCTCTCCGGGGGGCGTGAATGGTGAAAGCGAACGAGTGTCCGTGCCCATTCACGATTCACTATTCACGATGCACCTCTCCTGAAACGACAGCCAAGGCGGCCCCGCACCTGACGGATGGGGCTAGCCCGGCCGAATGCGCAGAACGCGGTCGTCCCCGGAGCGCGGGCTCCCTCGCCCATCGCGATTGCTGGTGCCGAGGTAGACACTGCCATCCGGGCCGACGAGGACGTCGCGCAGGCGTCCGTAGGTTCCCTCGAACAGCGTCTCGCGGGCGGTGATGCTGCGGCCGTCGGCGGACAGCACGAGGCGATACAGCGCCGACCCCTTGAGCGTGGTGAAGAGCAGGCTCCCCGTCCACGGCGCGATCAGCGTCGCGCCATAGTAGTCCATGCCCGCCGGGGCGATGGTCGGCGTCCATGTCGCCAGGGGCGGCACGACGTTGTTCGCCTGGCAGAACGCGACCTCGTTAGGCCCCGCGTCGCCGTCGCAGGCGCCGCGGACGTCGGGCCACCCGTAGTTGCGCCCCACCTCGAGGCGATTCACCTCGTCGTTGTCCCCCGGCCCGTGTTCGGTGGCGTACAGAGCGCCGCCCGGGAGGAACACGAGCCCCTGCGGGTTGCGGTGACCATAGCTGAACACGGCGTTGCCGAACGGATTCCCCGGCGCCGTTGCACCGGTGAGCGTGAGGCGAAGCACCTTGCCCCCAAGGGCGTTGCGGTCCTGCGGCAGCCCGGTGTTTGCCGCATCGCCCATCGTGACGTACAGGAGCCGGTCGGGGCCGATGGCGAGGCGCGAGCCGTTGTGGATCGAACTCCCGGGCAGGTTGTCGAGCAGCACCTCAGGGGTGCCCAGCGACGCGCCCGTCACGCGCATGCGCGCGACGCGGTTCCGCACCCCGCTGCTGGCGCTGTACGTCTGCGCGACGTACACCCATGGCTCCCCCGACGCGAAATCCGGATGGAAGGCGAGACCCATGAGCCCTCCCTCACCGCTCTCCGTGACCGCCACGTTCCCCATCCGAGTCACCGCCCCCGAGGCAGGGTCGACCCGCGAGATCCTTCCACCGCGCTCCGTCACCCAGATGGAGTTGTCGGGCGCCCACGCCAGGTCCCAGATCGTGTCGAAGTCGCCGGCGAGCGTGGTCACGGACAGCCCGGGTGGGGGTGAGGTGTTGCCCGGGTATGCGGGATCCCCACGGCGGCCGCAGCTGCCAAGGAGGAGCGCGCCCATCAGGATCAGCTGCGAGGAGGCGCGCGATGGAACCAATGTCGGGATCGCGAGTGCCATGAGGGTCACGAGGGCTGGAATTGCCATACTACACGCCGGATGTACCTTGCCGCGCCGTATGCCGCATACGACACCGGGCCAAGGCTGGAGGATGGGTGGATGACGTCGACGCCTGAGAGAACGCGTCGTTGGATGCCGCTGGCCGGGCGGATGTTGTACCCCGTGCTCCTGATCGCGGTGCAGGCAGGATGTGCGACCGGTGGAGCGCGCCGGCCGTCCGTCGCGGATTCCGTCGTGGCCCGTCAGGCCCTGCGCGACGCCGAGGCGCAGTACTGGCGCGGCATCCTCCCACGACGCCCGGACATCGCCATGGCCATCGGTCGTCGCATCGAGGCCCTGCCCTCCCCCGTGCATGCGGTCGACGACAACGCCGCCGCGCTCCTGGCGCGTCGCGTGGGGGACCAGCTGGAGTACATCAACGCGAACGCCCTCTCGGCGACCGACTTCGCCGCCCTCCAGACGCTGCGATGGGAACTCGAGTCGAGCGCTGAGGCGACGGTGTACGGCGTGCTCGACTTCTCGCTCCTGTCGCCGCGTCGGACCCCGTTGCGCGAGGCGCTGCTCGTCCTCGCCGAACATCCGTTCACGAGTCGCGTGGACCTCGATCGGTACCTGTACCTGCTCGACGGCATCTCCTTCTGGATGATCGATGCCCGCAATGCGCTGGAACTGCGGGCGCGCGACCGGAGCTATGCCAGCGTGGACGCTGTCCGCACGTTCCGCACCTTCCTCGCTGCCTTGCGCGCCCAGCTGACGGCGCCCGGGATGCGCGTCGCCCCGGCACGCCTAACGAGGATCGACACCACCCTCGTGCCCCAGTTCCGCCAGCAGGAAGAGGAAGAACTCACCGAGCGCGTGCGCCCCGGCGTCGACTCGCTGGCCGCCTACCTCGACCGGTACGTGGCGAACGCCATGCCGCGCCCCGGGCTCTGGCAGTATCCCGGCGGCAAGGAGTACTACCGCTTCCTGCTGCGCCAGCACCTGGGCGTCGAGATCGAACCGGAGGAAGCGCATCGCGTCGGACTCGCCGAACTCCGGCGCATCGACTCCATGCTCGTGAGTGTGCGACGGCGCATGGGCTGGACCGGCTCCCCAACCGCCTTCCACGATTCACTCCGTCGCGCGGCGGCATTCGCCCCGATCGGGATCGACAGTGTGATCGCCAACACGCGAGTCACCATGGCGGTGGTCCGTGACTCGCTCGCGTCGCGCATCGATCAGCTCCCCGCGCTACTCCCCATCGTTCGCGAAGCCACGCCGCTGGAGCGACTCCTCTTCCCGGCGGGGCGCATTCGTCCACCGGAGTATGCCGACTCCGCCGCGCAGGTCGTGGTGACCCCCGCGTGGGGTTCGCGTGATGCCCGGCTCGAGGGGCGAAGCCATGTATTCAGGTGGACATGGCCCGGCATGGCATTGGCCGCGACGGTCGCGTACGAGCAGGACACGCTGTCGCCGATTCCCTTGCTCCATCCCTCCGAAGCGCGCGTGGTGGGCTGGGGCGAATACGCAGCGTCGCTCGCCGGCGAACTCGGATTCTACGCAGATCCCCTCGCGACGTATGGGCGGTTGATGCACGAGGGCTGGAATGCGGCCCTGCTCATCGCCGACACTGGCCTGCACTATTACGGCTGGACACCTGCGCAGGCGCTCGCGGTGATGCGGCCATTCTCATTCGCCGACGACTCGACCATCGACGCGCACTTCGTCGACGAGATCGTGCAGGCCCCGGGTTCGGGGGGCGTGGGTACGGTGGGAGCGCGCGAGCACGCGGCGATGCGCGCCTGGATGCAACGCACCCTCGGGACGTCGTTCCGTCAGGGCGCGTGGCACGAGGCCGTGATGGCCCTGGGGCCGGTGCCGCTCCCGGTCCTCGCGTCGTACCTCGAATGGTGGGCCTGGGACACGGGGCGCAAAGCCACGGCCGCGCCACCCGCCGCACAAAAGCGTTAGGTCGTCCTCAGGTCGACTCCCGCGCCAGTGACCGGCCTCGACCGCGCGTGTTGCGTGGACCCTTCGCCCGCCGTCTGTAGGCTGGACACCCCGGCCCTTCAGGAGCCGCTCACTGAAAGACTCACCGCATCGCCCGTCGGACCCGTCGGACGGGGGATTGGATCCCCACAGCCTCACGCCGCACTCTGTCACCGCCATCGGTGGCGGCGGGCGCTATCGCGTGTGCGTCATCGTCGGCACGCGCGCCGAGGGGATCAAGCTCGCCCCGGTCATCCGCGAGCTCGAGCGGCACCGTCGTACGGTGCAGACCATCGTCGTCACGACGGCGCTGCATCGCGAGATGCTCGCGCAGGCCCTCGAGGCCTTCGGCATCCTCCCACAGGTCGACCTCGGCCTCATGAGCACGCGGTCACAGCTCGCGGACTTCACGTCGCGCGCGCTGCTGGCCATGACGAGCTGCTTTACGGAGATGCGTCCCGATCTCGTGCTCGTGCAGGGAGACAATTCCACTGTGCTCGCCGCGTCGCTCGCGGCGCACTATCTCGGGATTCCCGTGGGCCACGTGGACGCCGGACTGCGATCGGCGAACATGCGCAACCCATTCCCCGAAGAACTCAACCGTCGCCTCGCCGCCGTCGTCGCCGACCTGCATTTCACCCCGACAGCACGCGCGCGCGAGAACCTGCTTCGTGAGGGCGTGAACGACGCGCACATCGTCGCCACGGGCAACACGATCCTCGATGCCATCCGCCTGATCCCGCGCAAGGCCGTCTTCGACGAGGCCGAGCTCAACATGCTGCCGTGGGGCAAGCGCCGGGTGATCACGGTGACGATGCACCGGCGCGAGAGCCTGGGCGAGCCACTGCAGAACGTGTGTCACGCCATTGCCGAACTGGCCGCGATGCACGGGGACCTGCAGGTGATCTTTCCCGTCCACCTCAATCCTCGGGTGAGGGACGTGGTGCTGGGGACGCTCGACGGTGTTCCGCGCGTGACGCTCCTGGAGCCGGTGGGCTACGCCGACATGCTCGAGTTGTTGCGCCGCTCCGAGTTCGCGATGACGGATGCCGGGACGGTGCAGGAGGAGTGCGCGGCCCTCGGTCGCCCGGTGCTCATCCTGCGTCGGCACACGGATCGCCCCGAGGTGGTGGAGTCCGGATTCGGGAAGCTCGTGGGCACCGAGACGCAGCGTGTCGTCGACGTCGCGACGCGTTGGCTCGACGATGCGCGCGAACTCGACCGCATGTCGGAAGGGGAGCAACCCTACGGGGACGGGCTCGCCTCCGTGCGCATCGTGCAGACGCTGATGAGTCGCGCCCCGCGCCATGCGGGGGGATCACCGGTCGCCGAAGGGCCCGCATTGCTCCCCCCGCGCCGCGCTGTCGAGCCCTGAGCAGAGGGGCGTTAGGTAGTCCTGCGCCCCGGGGGAAAGCCCACATCCGGCGAGGCACCTCCCCAAAACGATGCGGCACCAGGATCCCCGGAGATCCTGGCGCCGCATCGTTCCATCAGCGGGTGGCATTCCACTCGCTGATGGAAATAGTACAAGCGAACGGGCAATTGCGAAAGTAGAAAGTCGCGATTACCGACGAAATCATGCATCGCGCGCGGCGCACGTGGTCACATCATTCGCCACCCAGCAGTGCAGTCGCGATGCGATCGGCGCGGTCCCATGGTGCGGAATCGCTGCGATTGGTGAGCACCACGATTGTCAGCTGCTGTGCCGGGAAGCGATAGGCGATGTTGGTGAACCCTCGTGTTTCCCCGTGGTGACGGAGTCGCTGCGTGTTCGCAAAGGTTTCGATGAACCAGCCATAGCCGTATTCCGTGGGCGTCCCGTTCGTGAGCACGAAGGGCGTCGTCGCCTCCTGCCAGAGCGCGGTGGGGATGAGGGTGCCCCGGTTGAGTGCCGCATGCCATCGCGCGAGATCCACGATGGATGAGTAGATGCCACCGTCGCCGAGGACGGCGCTCGTGTTGCTCTGGTCCGTGCGGCGCACGGTGTCGCCGCCGATGCGATGACCGTAGGCGCGATGAGCGACGGTGGTGCGTCCCTCCTCATGCGCAACGGTCGCCGTCATCCCGACAGGTCCGAAGATCCGCGCTGCCAGGAAGTCGCCGTAGCGCTGCCCCGAGACACGTTCGACGATCAACGCGAGCAGGGCGTACGCGCTATTCGAGTAGCGCCACGCCGACCCCGGGGTGAAGTACAGGGTCTCGGCCCTCGTGCGTATCAAGTCGAGGGCATCGTGATCCTTCACCTGGTACGCCTGCGTATCGGGAACGAAGTCCTCGTAGTCGCGGATGCCGGAGGTATGCGTGAGGAGGTGCCGCACCGTGACGGCGGATGCATGTGGCGGAAGTTCCGGCAGGTACTTCGACGCGAGGTCGCTGACCGCGAGTGAGCCGTCCGCAACGAGCAGCAGGATCGACATGGCCGTGAACTGTTTCGAGACCGAGGCCAGTCGATAGTTGGTCTCTGGAGTCGCGCGCACTCCAGCGTCGACGTCAGCGAGCCCGAACGCCTTCTGCACGAGGACGGAGTCGCCGCGCATCACGAGGACGCTTGCCCCGGGCATGCCCGGGCGGTCGAAGTCGGCAAAGAGCGAATCAACGACGGGCATGGGGGCACCCTGGCGCTCGCGGGCAGAGTCGCAGGCGAACGGCAGGAGCACCGCCACCAGGAGAGAAGGAAATCGTCGGGTCATTGGTGCCTCGGCGGCAGGATGCAGCGCGCGTCGTGCAGGGTGGAGACCATCGGCGTGAACCCCGGACTGTCCTCAAAGCGACCACCATGCTGCCCCCGGTTGAGGACGAAATCGCCCCGGAACCGGGGATTTATCGTGGCACGCTTCCTTCCAATAGGGGAGTACCACCCGGCCTGCATGGGTGGATCACTGGACACCGAAGGGAGGGCGTATGCGCCGTCAATTGTCCGCTGCACTCATCGCCATTGCCACGCTCAGCGAGCCAGCCATGGCTGCAGAACGCAACTACACCATCCGCGGCGAGGGGTGGTTCGACACTGGAAACGATCGCTTTGGTCGGCTGCCCATGCGCGAGGCACGGCTGACCCTGCGTGACAATGGCGAGTTCGCCGTCACGCTCTTCGTGCGCAACGAGCGCTACCTCGTGCGCGGACGCTGGGATCGCAACAGCCGCAGCGACATCGAGCGCATTGACATCAACGACGCCTTCGGTCAGCGCGCCAGTGGCAACGGCTCCCTCGCTTATCGCATCCGTGGCGGCCAGCCGGTGCGTCTCGAACTCGATGGTCGCACGGACGACGGGACCTTCCACGCAACCATCGTGGACCCGGCGGAAGGTGAAACGAACGACCGTGAGCGTGATGACCGTCGCAATGACCTCGAGCTCGGTCGAGGGAACCGCCTCACCCGCGCGATCAACACCACCGTCCAGGGCAGTGGGACGCTTCGTCTTTCGGGCATTCGGGACGGTCGCCTCGAGGAGGTGCGCGTTCGCATGGAGACCAATCGCGATGTTCGACTCGAGTTCTCGCAGCCCACGCGCGGTGCGGTGCGCGCGGAGATCGTCGAGATCAGGGACAACCGGATCACGGCACGCGTGAGCGAGATGTATGGTCACCGCGCGTCCGGCCAGGTGGTGATCGTCATGCGCGACCGTGACATGGTCGACCGTATCAATGGGGCCGGCGGAAGTGAGGGGGGCAGTTGGCAGCTGGACTTTGCAGGTCGCTCGCGTCGCGATGGGGGCTGGAACGACGACCGCGACGGCGGATGGAACGGTGGGCGCCGCGACATGAACGAGCGCGGCAACGGGTGGCTCCGCCAGGACATCGGTCCGTCCATGGAGTTTGACCGCGTGCGTGTGCTGCTCGAAGAGGACCGCGACGCCCTCATCCAGCTGGACAGCCGTCGCCAGTCGATCGTGTTGCGTGGGCGCTGGTCAGGGAAGGGTGACGTGGTTCGGGTGGAACTCACGCAGGTCAACGAAATGCGCGCGAGGGGCGCGCTGGAGGTGCGGCGTGAGGGTGGGCGCCTGCGCCTGGTGGAGGGCGACGGGCGCACGGACAAGGGGCGCTTCGAGGTACGCTTCAGTCGCTAGGCGAGCTAGCGGCTGAAACCCGGGAGTCCGGACACAAGTACGTCAGGTGTCCGGCTCCCTTTCCCGACCTGCCTGCCCATGTACGCCATAGGTC
This sequence comes from Gemmatimonadaceae bacterium, assembly GCA_014379705.1. GTDB lineage: Bacteria > Gemmatimonadota > Gemmatimonadetes > Gemmatimonadales > Gemmatimonadaceae > RBC101. Next base: position 1,475 of record JACMLI010000170.1, on the reverse strand, counting down.
TCGCCCTGCAATTGGTCGTTGTTACCAACACGACCGTGATCGACCCGTCGACCGGGAGGGCGACCCCCGGTCAAGCCATCCTCATCAACGGGTCGCGTGTGCAGTCGATCGCTCCCGCGGCCCGCGCCACCATTCCCGCCAGCGCGCTCCGGATCGACGGCCAGGGCAAGTTCGTGATTCCCGGCCTCTGGGACATGCACGTACACAATGACGTTCCCGGGGGAGGCGCCCTGCTCCCGCTCTACGTGGCGTACGGTGTCACGGGAGTGCGGGACATGGATGGCCGACTGGCGCCGCTCCGGGCATGGCAGAAGGAGATCCAGGGTGGCACGCGCGTTGGTCCGCGCATGGTGATCAGCGGGCCGTACATCGTCGGCCAACGCGTGCCCCTTCCGTCCCTCACCGTGACGACTCCAGCCGAAGGGCGCGCCGCGGTCGATTCCCTCGCCGCCCTCGGCGTCGACTTCATCAAGGTCCACAACGGCATGACGCCGGACACGTACTTCGCGGTCGCGCGCCGTGCGCGTGAGCGGGGCATCGTCTTCGCAGGGCACGTCTTCAATGGCGTGACGCCGGTGCAAGCCTCGGACTCGGGCCAGCGCAGCGAGGAGCACCTGTCGGGGTTCCCTAACGAGTGCACCGTGACGGATTCCGCGCGCCTCGCGGCGGCCCATCCCCTGCATCGCTTCCTGCTCGGCGGATGCACCACGAGGTCGCAGGAGGCGTCGTACCGGCGCCTCGCCGCCAACGGCACGTGGGTCACCCCCACGCTCATCGTGCAGCAGCCCGTGGCGGCCTTCCAGCCGTCCGTGGCGCGCGGGGACCGGTTGAGCACGTTCTTCAGTGACTCGTTGCTCGCCATGATGTCGATTGTGATGCCGATCCCGAGGGACGCGACGCCGCTGCACCGCACGCTTGGGCTTGTGATGTACGACAAGCGCATTGCGATGGTCGGCGCCCTGTCGAGAGCCGGCGTGCCACTCCTCACCGGCAGTGATACGCCCGTCGCCCCTGCCGTCCCTGGCGAAGCGATCCACGAGGAACTCGCGCTGATGGTCCGTGGCGGCCTGACTCCCCTCGAGGCGCTGCGTGCCGCCACCTGGGAGCCCGCGCGCTACCTCAACGCCACCGACTCGCTGGGGACCATCGCAGCCGGCAAGGTCGCCGACCTCGTGGTCCTCGACGCCAACCCGCTGCTCGACATCGCCAACGTGCGGAGGGTCCACGCCGTCGTCAGCAACGGTCGTGCCTTCGATCGTGCTGCCCTCGACGCCCTGATCGCCGCAGCGAGAGTCCGTCAGCCGTGACTTCGCCGGCTGAGGGCGTAGGGCCGGCGTCCATCGCCGGCCCCGGCACGAATGCCTAACGCCGGGAGGCCGCCAGGAACACCTCCGCCTCCTGGCGATCGGCGTTGCGCTCCTCCGTCCCGGCGCCGTTGGCCAGGAAGCGCGCATAGAGGCGGACCCCGGCGGTCG
>JACMLI010000169.1 GCA_014379705.1 Gemmatimonadaceae bacterium | reverse complement strand
CGATCGCGGCGGAATATTTGCCACTCTGCTCGGCCTCGTCCGCGTCGGTCTCGGGGGCCAGGCCGGAAGTGGCCGACAATACATCTCGTGGATTCACCACACCGACTTCGTTCGCGCTATCTTCTGGCTACTCGCGCACGAGGAGATCGCTGGTGCTGTCAATCTTGCCGCGCCGCAACCGGTGCCGAACTCCCAGTTCATGCGTGAGCTACGGGCTGCGTGGGGAGTGCCGATCGGGTTGCCTGCCACGACATGGATGTTGGCGTTTGGGGCGATGGTCATGCGCACGGAAACGGAGCTTGTGCTCAAGAGCAGGCGCGTTGTGCCAGGTCGCCTGACTGCTGCAGGCTTCGCGTTTCAGTTTCCGGACTGGTCGTCGGCCGCCCGTGACTTGTGCCGCCGGTGGCGCGCGAAATGATCGCGCCTCTACCACCAGGACGCTTCACCAATACCGGAGGTCTGATGAAACTGCTCCTCGCCCTTCCAAGCCTGGTCTTCGCAAGTCAACTGAGCGCTCAATCCTCGTCGGATACAGCTGCGGTTCGCAACATCATCAAGAATGAGATCGACACCTGGAATAAGGGCGACGCCGTTGGTTACTCCCGCGACTTCGCCGGCGACGGGACATTCACAAACATACGGGGCCAGTTCTTCACCGGTTACCCAGGTTATCTCAAGCAACATGAAGTGATCTTTGAAGGGATCTTCAAGAATTCTACGCTCAAGCAGGATGTCGTCTCGCTACGATTCGTTCGGCCGGATGTCGCCATTATCGAGACCGCGACCACCGTCACTGGCGCGGCTCAGAGCCCTGTCGGGGTAACAAAGGATGACAATGGGCGCATCCGAACACGCCTTCTGCAAGTCGTCGCCAAGGAGGGTGGAGTATGGAAGATCGTCACGTATCACAACGTTGACGTGAAACCTGGCATTCCGTTCCCTCAGCAACCCGGCCCCGCCGCGCAGTCGTCGGCCATTCGCTCGATTAACGAGGCGCAGCGCCAGGACTTCGACTGGGGCACGCTCTACACCTACTTCCAGGACGAGAGTTACGGAACCAGAGACGGACTCGCGGCCGTCGCGGTGATCAAGCCGGGCCGGGAGATCCACCCTCCCCACCGGCATGCCGAAGAGGAATACTTGATGGTCGTCGAGGGACACGGCACATGGCATCTCAACGGCCACGAGCGACCGGCGAACACTGGTGACATGCAGTACGCCGCGCCCTGGGACGTGCACGGAATCAAGAACACCGGTCGTGTGCCACTGCGTTTCGTGGTGTGGAAGTGGAACAGCAAAGGCGTTGTGCCTCTTTCACGCCCGCAGTAGGCCGACCCGGACGGCACTTGTCCTTTTGGCGCCAGGTGGGAACCGATTCATCTGGCTCGCCCGGCGATGCCGGCGGAATCAAACCTCAATGACGATCCGCCCGTCGATCGTCCCGGCACGCATCCGGTCGAAGATCGCGTTGATGTTCGCTCGCTTGTCGACCGTGTAGGTGCACGTCACCTTGCCCTCGGCCGCGAACTCGAGGCACTCGGCGAGATCCGCGCGCGTTCCGACGATCGAGCCGCGGATCGTCTTGCGCGTCAGCACCACGTCAAAGATCGGCACCGGGAAGTTGCCCGGGGGCAGGCCCACGAGGGCCATGGTGCCGCCACGACGCAGCATCCCGATCGCTTGCGCAAAGGCCGGCGTCGAGACGGCTGTCACCAGCACGCCATGCGCGCCGCGGATCTCCTTCTGCACCCGCGCCACCGCATCCTCCGTGCGCGCGTCGATCGTGATCTCCGCGCCGAGGCGACGCGCCAGTTCCAGCTTGGGCTGAGCGACATCGACCGCGACGACGTGCATGCCCATCGCCTTGGCGTACTGCACCGCGAGATGGCCGAGGCCGCCGATACCGGAGATCACGACCCACTCACCCGGTCGTACCTCGGTCTCCTTGAGCCCCTTGTAGACCGTGACACCTGCACAGAGGATGGGCGCGGCCGCGGCGAACGCGAGCTTGGCCGGCAGGTGCCCGACGTACGAAGGATCGGCGAGCACATAATCGGCGAACGTGCCGTCGACGCCATAGCCGGTGTTTGACTGCGATTCACAGAGCGTCTCCCAACCGGTCAGACAGTAGGTGCAGCGACCGCAGGCCGTGTGCAGCCACGGCACCCCGACGCGGTCACCTTCCTTCACGTGCATAACACCGCGACCGATCGCTGCCACCACGCCGACGCCCTCGTGGCCCGGAATGAGCGGCAACTTCGGCTGCACGGGCCAGTCGCCGTCCACCGCGTGCAGATCGGTGTGGCAGACTCCGCTGGCGGCAATCTTCACCAGTATGCTGCCGGGGACGACCTCGGGGATCGGGACCTCCTCGATGGTGAGCGGCGCACCGAACGTGCGCGCGACGGCGGCCTGCATGGTGAGCTTGGCGGCGCGCTTCGGCGGAGCGGTGTTCAGTAGCGTCAGACTCGACATGGGATCCTCCTCCCTCGGTGGTCGGCACAGCAGGATAGCCTTCATGGAAGTATGGGCCCACTGACCGAGCGAGTCTGTCGGGAGATGCCCCCCCGTAATGTCAGGGAATCGCTGTAAGCAGCGGTGCGCCGAGGCACGGGCGCGACTGGCCTCGTGCGTCGTGGCTCATGCGCCGTGGCTCATGCCAGGCAACCGGCCGCGGCTCCAAACTGTGTAAAGCAATCGTCCCTGCGTCCGATGATATGACCTTCTATCATAGGCGCGGACGTCTTACGCCCGTCACACGCGGCGTCTTTACCGGCCTCGGCGCCTGCAGCGCCTGAGCGGTTGCGCGGCGGCGAAGGGAGCCGCCGCCACGCGATCCGTCAGCCCTGACGCGTGCTCAGGGACGAACCTGAACGTTGCCTTCCTGGACGGGGAACTGCGGAGGGGGGAAGCCCACGGTGCAATGGAGCTGCGCGTTCGCTGCGTTGTTGAAGAACATCGGCGACGCCGAGTCCGTCGCCCCCTGGCCCTCACCGTTGTCCACCACGGTCCAGATGACGTGCGTGGCACCAGTGATCGGACGCTGAACGTTGTTGATCCAGACCTTCTCGATCAGCCCGGCGAGCCTCGTCGTGTTGCCAACCGTGCTCATGCAGATCACGTCGCCGTGAAACCTCTGCTCCACTCCCGACGCGGCCGTCAGCATCATCTCCCACTCTCCCTTCGCCGCGAACGTCGCAGGGTCAGTGCTCAGCGCCACGAAGGAGTACCGCTCGCTCTGGAGCCCCAGGGTCGGCGCGGCGAAGTTGAACCCGACGTGACCGGATGCGCGACTACCGGTCGCGGACTGCTGCGCAGCGGCTATCTGTGCAGAGGCCTGCTGCGCAGACGCGTCCCCGGTCGCGAAGAACACGTCGAACGGTCCGTCTACCGTGGCGGCGAAGCCGAGGTCAGCCGGCGCTTCGCTGAGCACTGGCCGCACGTCGGGGGCGGTTAGCGTGCGGTTCGTGGCAGTGT
>JACMLI010000168.1 GCA_014379705.1 Gemmatimonadaceae bacterium | reverse complement strand
GGGCAGGTTGAGGTCGAGGATGATCGCGTCGTAGGGCGAGATCGACCACTGGTAGAGCGCGGCCTCGCCGTCCATGGCCACGTCGACGGCGTACGCCTGCTCGCGGAGTCCCCGGGCGAGGGTGCGGGAGAGTTCCTGGTCGTCCTCGACGAGAAGGAGGCGCATGCGGGGAGCGGGCAGGGCGGGGTGCGCCTAACGACGACTGCGGCGCGCGAGATGATCCTACGCCAGGCCCGCCCCGGGCGCGAGGGGTGCGACGGCGCCAGGGGCAGTCAACCACTGCTGTACGCCCGGCTCGTGGCAACCGCAGCGTTCGCCGCCGACGGTAGCGGGAGAGGTTTCCGCCGGATCCAACAGCGCCGTGCCAGCCGGGAACGTGCCCGGATGACGAGGTGCACCCCTTCCGCCTTGGCGACGTCAGTCCTCGCGCCACCCTCCACTACTCGCCACGCCCGCGCTGCTGCAACTTGATGGACCGAGCCACTCCCTGGAGCCCCGCATGACCGCTGCCATCTCGAGAATCCCGCGCCTTTTCCTGGCCCTGTCGATCGCCATCGCGCTCGGCGCATGCGCCCAGCAGACGCCGGCTCCGTCCGCCGACAGCGCGGCTGCTGCAACCCCCGCGGAGGCGTCAGCAGAACCGGTGACAATTCCAACTGTCGACAGCATCCGCTGCTCGATCACGGCGTCCCCCGCCTCGCTCGTTGTGAACGTCGACGGGCAGGTGAACACGGGCGGCTGGACAAGCCCGACGCTCGCGCCCCGCACGTACGTGGCCCCGCCGACGAATGGCGTCTGGGAGTACGACTTCCGCGCCGTGCCCCCATCGGGCATGGCCACGCAGGCGTTCTCGCCGATCGCCGCATCGCACACCTGGGCCGACTATCCGGTCGCGGGGCTCAAGGGCATTCGTGTGTTCGGCGTCGACGCGGGCGTAAAGGAAATCGCGATCACGGCATGCACGCGCTCATAAGACGCGTGACAATGCGTCGTCTTTCCATGGTCGGCGTCGCGACCATGCTCTCCGTGGCATGCGCCCAGACTCCATCATCAGGGTCGGAGCAAGCCACCGCACCGACCGACCTGGCGGCTGCTGCCGCGTCAATGTACGAAGGCTACACCTCGGCGATCGCGACGCCGCGACGGGAGGCGATCGCCGGCTTCTATCACCCTGACGGCGCCACGCGAGTCATCAATGGAGTAGCGAACCGGCGCACGCGCGCCGCGCTCGACAGCTCGTATCGGGGTGCCTGGTCGCCGCCCACATACTTCGCGTGGGACACACTGGCCTTCGACGCGATCGGGCCCGGACAGGTGCTCGTCACCGGTCTATTCCGATGGCAGGGAGCGGGCCAGCGGGACACGGTCCCCTGGATCTATGCGTCCCTGCTGCACGCCACCGACTCCGGGCTCGCGATCGTCTTCGAGCACGAGACCATCCGGCCGCCTCGTTAGGTCCGGCTGGCGTCGACGGAAGGGCTACCCGGTTCGCGCCTCGAGATGCTCGACGTGCAGCAACTCCATGAGCGTCGACACGTCATCCACCCCCTCGAGGTTCCGGACCATGGTCGCGACCTGGTCCTTCGCTTCAAGGGAGAGACTCCC
>JACMLI010000167.1 GCA_014379705.1 Gemmatimonadaceae bacterium | reverse complement strand
TTCCGTGAGCAGCTGGCGGACCACGCGGCCGCGCGACGCGCCTAACGACAGCCGGACCCCCATCTCGCGTGATCGCCGCGTGGCGCGCGCCAGCATCAGCCCCGCCACGTTGGCGCAGCAGACCAGCAGCACGAGGAATACCGTCCCCATCAGGAGTGCCATGAATCCCATCACCTGCCCGCGCAGCTGCGGCGGCACCCGCGCGGCGCTTTCGCGAACCACCGTGAGTCGCCGCCCGCTGCCCTTCACGTCGGTCCATTCGGAGGGGTAGGCCTTGGCCAGGTTCGCCGCGAGGGAGGTCACGCCGGATTGGGCCTCCTCGGGTGTAACGCCTGGCGCGAGGCGCGCCATCGCGAAGAACGACCGAGACGTGCGCGACGTGAGTTCCCGCTCCGCCCAACCGATCAGCGTGCCCGCGCTCGCCGGCACCCACACGCCGACGTCGAGCCCGCGCATGGCGCCCGCGTATCCCTGGGGAGCGACGCCGATGATCGTGAAGACCTGCCCGCTCAGGCGAATGGTCTCACCGATGGCCGACGGGCGACCGGCGTAGCGCTGCTGCCAGATGCGGTGACTGATGACCGCCACCGCTGTGGGCACGCCGACGCGCCCCTCCTCAGCGAGGAAGAACCGGCCAGCAACCGGTTCCACACCGTACACCTTGAAGTAGCCAGGTGAGACCAGTTCCAAACCCTCGCGCTGCAGGTCGTCGCCCTCGCCGATGCCCACCGGGCGAGGCGTGTAGGCGGTGACGTCGGCGAAGACGCGGGTCTCCTTCCGGAAATCCTCGATGTCGACATACGACGAACTGCCATACGGAGGGCCGCTGTAGTCGCTGGTGAACAGCGCGACGAGTTCTTCAGGCGCGCGCACGTGCGCCGGCGGTCGCAAGAGGATGGCATTGACGAGCGAGAACACCGTGGTGTTGCCGCCGATGCCGATCGCGAGCGTCAACACGGCGGCCATGGTGAACACCGGGTTGCGGCGGAGGGAGCGCACGCCGTAGGAGACGTCGCGCAGCAGTCCGTCGAGCGCGAATTCCCACCCGCCGGCGCGCGCGTCGTCCTTCACGCGTTGCTCCCCGCCCACGCTCGCGCGCGCCTGGCGCATCGCTTCGTCCCGCGGCACGCCGCGTCGCATGCGCTCCTGTGCCTCCAGGTCGACGAAGTGACGCACCTCGTCGTCAAGATCCTGCTCGAAGCGCTGGCGTCGCACGAGGGTGCCGAGGCCGCCGAGGAGCGTGCGGAGGAATCCCATGGCTCAGGCCTCCAGCAGCCGCGCGATCGCCGCGCTGCGCAGGTTCCAGTCACGCGCCTCGGCCTGCAGCTGCTTTTTGCCTTTTGGGGTGAGCCGATAGTACTTCGCGCGACGGCTGTTCTCCGTCTCGCGCCACTCGGCGTCGATCATCCCGTCGCGCTCGAGGCGCCGGAACGCGAGGAGCAGCGATCCGGGGTTGACGCGAAAGAGATCCTGCGAGACCTGCCCGATGCGCCGCGCCACGCCGAAGCCGTGCATCGGCTCGAGGCTCAGGGTCTTGAGGATGAGGAGGTCGAGCGTGCCCTGGAGGATGTCCATGGTCGGGTTGGGTGTGCCCTCTTGGATCCCAAGATGAGGGGGCTGCTCTTGGATGGCAAGAGGAAGGGGGACGAGTGGACGAGGTGGACGAGATGGACGAGATGGACGAGACGGGCCAGACGAGACGGGGGCCAGCGGGATGTTGTCGCTGAGCCGTCGCACCTGCGAAGACGGGTGGCCGGTCCCTTTCTCGGCCCGGGAAACCTGGCGCAGCACGCAGCCACCGACCGGAGCTCCTGCCATCTCGTCCACCTCGTCCACCTCGTCCATATTTCCCGCATGTCCGAATCAACGACGGTCGACATTCTCCGCGCGCTTTTTGCGCATGCCGCATGGGGCAACCGGGCCGTGCTCGAGGGGCTCCGTACTTCGCCCGGCAGCGACGCGGCATCCATTGAACAGTTCGCGCACGTCCTCGCCGCCGAAAGCGTGTGGTTGACGCGCCTGCGGGGTGTTCCCCAGGCCATCGCGGTCTGGCCGTCGCTCACGCTCGACGAATGCGGCGCCCTGCTCGAAGGAAACGTCGCCGGGTTCGCGGAGTACCTCGACGGGGGCGCCACGGCGCTCGAGCGCGAGGTGACCTACACCAACAGTGCCGGTCGCACGTTCACGGATCGCGCCAGCAATATCCTCCTGCACGTCGCCCTGCACGGCTCGTATCATCGCGGCATGGTGTCCAGCCTGACGCGCCGTAGCGGAGGGGCGCCTGCCCCCACCGACTTCATCGCCTACGTCCGTGGCGCCCCAACAGCGACGCGTGCCGATGCCGAACGTGCCGTCCGCTGACCTCGCGCGGACGGCGCGGGCCGGCGAGGTGGCACCGATGACGTGGGCGGGACTCTCCCTCCGCCTCGCCGGTCGTGCCGTGCGCAACCCCGCCC
>JACMLI010000166.1 GCA_014379705.1 Gemmatimonadaceae bacterium | reverse complement strand
CCGTCGGGGACGTGATCGTGGTGCTGCAGCCCGCCGAGGAAGTCGGGGCCGGCGCCTACGCGATCCTCGAGACGGGGGCGCTCGAGGGCGTGCGCGCGATCTTCGGCGGGCATGTCGACCGGCGCTTTGCTGTCGGGCAGGTCGTGGCCGAGCCGGGGGCGCTCGCGGCATCTGCCGACAGCTTCACGATCGAGTTGCTCGGCCAGGGGGCGCACGGAGCGCGGCCGCACGAGTCCGCGGATCCGATCGTGGCCGGGGCGGCGATCGTGTCGGCGTTGCAGACGATCGTCGCACGACGGCTGGACCCGGCCGCGCCGGCCGTGGTGTCGGTGGGGTCGTTTCACGCCGGGGTCGCGTCGAACGTGATCCCCGAGAAGGCGACGCTCACGGGGACGCTGCGCGCGATGGACCCGCTCACGCGGCAACGGCTCCTCGACGAGGTCGCGCGCATCAGCGTCGCGGTGGGGGAGGCGCACGGCGTGAACGTGACGGCGCGCGTGGAGCGCGGCACGCCACCGATCGTGAATCCCGTGCGCGAGGCGTCGTGGGCCCGCGCTGCGGCCGAGGCGACGTTAGGCGCCGACGCGGTGGTGCCGTTCGGGATCACCAACATGGGAGGCGAGGACTTCGCGTTCTACCTGGAACGCATCCCGGGGTGCTTCCTGCGCATCGGGGCGCGCGAAGCGGGCGGCGAGCGCATTGCGGCGCATTCGCCCCGCTTTCACGCCTCCGAAGACGCGATCATGGTCGGCGGCGCGGTGCTCGCGGAGTGTGCCCGGGTCGCGAGCCGGGAACTGGCTGCTTCCTAGATCGTCGCACCTGCGCAGGCTCGTCACACCTGCGAACGCAGCGTGCCCAGCGTCGCTATCGTGGGCATTCGGGCAAACGACACGGGGCTCCGGCCTTCGCCGGAGCGACGAGGGAGGACGTTTCGCCGCACCTGCGCAGGCTCGTCACACCTGCGAACGCAGCGTGCCCAGCGTCGTTGTCGCGGGCACTCGGGCAACGACACGGGGCTCCGGCCTTCGCCGGAGCGACGAGGGAGGACGCTTCGCGGCACCTGCGCAGGCTCGTCACACCTGCGAAAGCAGCGTGCCCAGCGTCGTTATCGCGGGCACTCGGGCTAACGACGCGAGGCTCCGGCCTTCGGTGGAGCGACGGGGAACTACCGACTACCCGGGCGCAGCCAGGTGAAGTCGGTGAGGATCGCGTCGAGCAGGCCGGGGGTGAACCGTATCGTCACCGGTGACTGCTTCGTGTCGGTCAGCTCGACGCGATAGCTCGCGCCCGCGACGAACTCGTTGGGCGCGAAGACCGCGATGGCCGATGACACGATGGGCTGCGAGCCGTTCGACGTGAGGGCCTGGTACCGACCCTCCTCGATGGGCGTGACGAGCGAGTCATTGCGGAACAGCTTGATCTTCGTCACGTCGCCGCGCCGGAACGAGACCTGGCCCTGCGGCAGCCGGGGAAAGGCAGCGTCCTTGTAGGTGCCATTCAGGACCACGACGGGCCGGCGCTCGGACACATACGCCGAGAAGGGCGTCCACGCGCGGATCGGGTCGGCGGGAATCGTCATCGGATTCTCGGCCAGCACCGCGCGGTACTTCATGACCTGCGGGGTCATGACGAGCAGCGTGAGGTCCTTGTCATGCTGCCGATACGTCTCGATCAGGCCCCTGATGCGGTCCATCTCCGCGTCGGCCAGCAGTGCGGTGGGCACACGGGTGTCGGGCCAGATCGGGACGACGACCTCGCTCGCCACCTTCGACTTCGCGAGTTCCTTGCCGGTGATCAGGGCATCGCGAAGGGCCGTCGGCGTCACGAGGCGACGACCACCGATCGAGACCAGGCGCTGCGTCGCGCGTGAGGCAATCGGCGCCCCCATCGCGTTCCGCGGCATCGACGTGAATGCGATGGTCCTGCCGTCGTACGACTCGACGGCGGCCTTTGCGAACGACCCCTCGCTGCGACCGTTGCCCGGCAGGATCACGACCGAATCCCCCTTCGCGGGATTCTCGGCGGCGGGAGGCGGCAACACAGCGCAGCGCTGGCAACGACGCCACGGCAGGAGCAACGTCGCGAGGCCGGTCCGGTTGTCGATGGCGAGCACCGTCGCCTGGTAGCGGGTGTTCGGATCCATGAACACCTCGACCACCGAGTCCGCGGGGACGAGCGACGTCGACGTGAACGCAAGACCGCTCGAGTCCACGAGCACCGCGGCACCACGTCCGGCGGTCGACCACAGGGCGAGCGTCGCGCGACGTGCAGTCAAATTCAGCACCGAGTCGGCAGCCGCTCCGGCGGCGGAATCCGGTGCCGCCACCATTGTCGAGTCAGCAGCTGGCTGCGACAGCACAGCGGGGACCGAGTCGGCCTGCACCGGCGGGATTGGCGCCAACGCGGCGGACTCCGACTGCGCCTCCCCACTCCCGCCCTTGGTCAGCAGGGTCACCGCCACGGCAATCACTGCCACTGCCGCGATGCCGATCGGGAGGAGCTTCCGCGGCGGCGCCTTCGCAGGGGCAGCGACTGGGTCCTCGACCTCGGAGATCGGCGCCGTGAATGGCTGCGCTGCCGGTGCTTCTGCGGCGACGGGCTCGAGCTGCGGCCGCGGCATCGGGGGCGTCGCAGCGACCGCCGGCTCCAACACCGAGTCCGGAACCATCGGAACCGCCGCGAAGGGCTGCGTCGACACCTTCGGCATCGCTGGAGGCGTCAGCAACGCCGCCGCCTGGCTGGCCGGCGAGATCACGCGAAGCGCCTGGGTGCCGAGTGGCGGGGTCGGGATCGTCCCGCTACGGGCCGGCGTCGGGTTGCGCTGTGAAAGCGCGACGAGGTAGGCCTGCTCGTCCTGACCAAGGGGCATTTCCGACACCGCGGCGTCGAGTTCCGCCACGAACTCCAAGGTGTCTGCGAAGCGGTCCTTGGGATCGGGGGCCAAGGCACGGTTGAATGCCCCCTGTAGCGACTCTGGCCACTCCACCTCGGGGCGCACGGCGCTCAGGCCCCGCGGCTTGCTCGTCAGGCGGGCGATCATGGCCTCACCGCTCGAGCCCTCGGGGTATGCGCCCACGCCCGTGAGCATGCGGAAGGCCATCAGGGCAAGCGCGTACAGGTCGCTGCGGCCGTCGAGCTCATCTCCAGAGAGCTGCTCGGGGCTCATATAGTCCGGCGTGCCGACCACGAGTCCCGTGGACGTGAACTGCTGCGTCCCACGGTGCATGGCCCGGGCAATGCCGAAATCCACCAGCTTGATGAGGTCCGTGCCGCTCCGGCTCTTCCCGACCATCACGTTGTCGGGTTTGAGGTCGCGGTGGAGGATGCCCATTGAATGGGCCGCCGTCAGCGCCTCGGACGTCTGCCGGATGATCTCGGCCGATCGGACGGCATGCAGCCGCCCCTCGCGCTCGAGGATCCGGGACAGCGGCTCGCCGTCGACGAACTCCATGGCGAGGTACACGATCCGGTCCGACGTTTCGCCGAAGTCGTAGACCTGGGCGACGTTGGGGTGTGAAATCTGGCTGGCGTTTTCGGCTTCCCGATGGAATCTGCCAACCGCAACAGGATCCCCTAACATCCACGGCCGCATGAGCTTGAGTGCCACTTTCCGCTTCATGCGCACGTGCTCGGCGAGGTAGACCTCGCCCATCCCCCCCTCACCCAGCTTCTGCTGGACGAGGAAACGGTCGGCGACCACGGTGCCGACCAGGTTCGCGCCCCCAGACGAAAGCAGCGCGGCGCCGTCGACCGTACAGAACCGGTCGTCGTCGCCGTAGGTCCTTCCGCATTGTGGACAGGTCCGGACGTTGTTCACGCGGTGGGGCCGAGGGAGGACAGCTGGGGAATCTAACGATCCTGCGCGTTTTTCATGAGCTGCGCCCAGAACCTGATTCCATGGGCAAAGTCAGTGCTACCAATGCGTTCATTCGTGCCGTGGGCCCCGGACAGCAGCGGCTGGGTGATCACGGCGGGGACAAACCGGTAGACGTTGCGGGTCAGCGACTCGTAATGACGGGTATCGGTGGCCGCAGACAGCAGGTTGGGAGTGGGCAGAACCCCATCGTACATCTGGACGATCGTCCGCTCAAGAATGGCAAATTCCGGTGAGCGAAAATCGGCGATCGGGGATGGTTCGCGCGGTGACCCCAGGGCACGAACGTGCACCGAGGTGTCGTTGACGACCCGTCGCACGTGTTCGAGCACCCCCTGGACTGAGTCTCCCGGCAGGATCCTGAAGTTCACGATGCCCACCGCGCGGATCGGGAGGACGTTCTCCTTGGGGCTCCCCGACGCCATGGTAACGGCGGTGCTGGTCCGCACGCTGGACGCGGTCTGAGGCTGCGCGACGAGCTGCCCGATGACCAGCCTTTCGAGCATGGGATTGGCCACTGCCATCTTCATGACGAAGGCACCCTCCGAGGCGATGTTGCGGAGGAACTCGCTCATGACCGGAGTCATCCGGGCGGGCATCTGCGTGTCTTCGAGCCGGTACAGGGCTCGCCCGAGGATGCCCAGCGCAGAATGCTCGGGAGGCACGGAGGAGTGCCCGCCCGCGCCCGTGACCGAGAGTTCCACCGTCAGTGAGCTTTTCTCCGCCACCGAGATGATCGCGACCGGGCGGGCGATCCCCGGAACGATTCCCCGCGTGACGAAGCCCCCTTCGTCCACGAGCATCTGCACGCGACCGTAGCGCTGCCGAATCACCTCGGCGAGGTGCCCGGCCCCGCGTTGGCCCCCGACTTCCTCGTCGTGCCCGAAGGCGAGGAGGATCGTGCGCTGGGGAATGAAGGCCTGCGACAACAGGAGCTCGGCTCCCTCGAGGATGCCGATCACCGAGACCTTGTCGTCGAGCGCCCCGCGTCCCCAGATGTGGCCATCGGCGCTATCACCGCTGAAGGGTGGGTGCGTCCACATGGCCTCGGTGCCGGGTTCCACGGGCACGACGTCGTAGTGGCCGGTGAGGAGGAGGGGGGCGAGGGTGGTGTCGGATCCTTTCCACGTGTAGAGCAGGGCGTGCTCGTTGACGACCTCGCGAGTGAGCGCGCTGTGCACGCGCGGGAAGGCCGTGACGAGCCACTCGCGGAAGGCCACGAAGGGCGCGGGATCCCACGCGGCGGTGTCCTGCGTCGAGACCGTGGCGAACCGGATCGCCTCGGCGAGGTGCGTCGCGCTGGTGGCGGCGCCGCTCAGTGCCGCGTCGGGTGGGGGCGCAGCAAAGGTGCGGGGCTTCAGCTGCAATGCACGCCAGGAGAATACCGAGCCGGCACCAGCGAGAAGCGCCAGAATGACGACAAAAATACGGAAGAAAGCGCGCATAGTTGGCTCAAGTCATTCCGGACAAGCGAGCGAATGCGAGTGCAGATCCGGAACCCAGGGTCGTGTCCCACGTGCCTCTACAACGACTCTGGGTCCCGGTTCTCGGCTCGCGTGCTCGCCGGACCGGGATGACGTCATTTCACCCACCCCGGCCCGCGCAGTGTTTCCCCGGGCTTGGCATTTGTGTGCTTGCCGTCGCGCAGCACGCGGACGCCGTTCACCCAGACCTGTTCCACGCCACGACTGAGCTGGTGCGGGCGCTCGGGGGTCGCGAGGTCCATGATGGTGGCGTCGTCGAAGATCACGATGTCCGCCTTGAGGCCTTCGCGCAGGAGGCCGCGATCGCGCAGCGACAGGCGCGAAGCGACCGCGGAGCTCATGCGACGCACCGCATCTTCCAGGGTCAGCAACTTCTGTTCGCGCACGTAGCGCCCGAGGATGCGCGGATACGTGCCGTACGCGCGCGGGTGCACGACGTTCTTCGTGCTGTCGGGGTCCACGCCACCGGCGTCGGTCCCGATGACGACCCACGGGTACCTGAGCTGCGCGCGCACGTTGTCCTCGGACATCGTGAAGTTGATCTTCGAGAGGTCGCGCCCCTCCGTGAGGATGAGGTGCACGATCGTCTCCGCCCACGGGCGCCCGAGATCCGCCGCGATCTCGTTGAGCCGCTTGCCCTCGTACTTGGCAAACTCCGGCTTGCGGAAGTTGGCCACGAGATAGGCTTCCGGGCCTTCCAGCTGGCAGAGCGGCGCGCCGTTCGGGTCCGTCATCTCCCTGAGGATCCGCGGCACGATCGCCGCATCCCTGAGGTTGTCGAAGAGCTTGCCATTCTCCGACGCCCAGTCCGGGAAGCATTCGCCAAGGTTGTTGCCAGAGAACGGGTACGGGTACATGGTGCCCGCGACATCGAGCCCGGCGGCGCGCGCCGAGTCGATCTTTGTCATCATGCCGGGGGACTTGCTCCAGTTGCGACGGTTCGACGCCTTCAGGTGGTAGATGTCGAGCCTGACCCCACTTTCGCGGGCGATGCGCAGGGCCTCATCGATGGCCTCGAAGAGGGAGTCGTCCTCGGAGCGCATGTGCGTGATGTAGCTCCCGTGGAACGGTGCCATCGCCCGCGCCATCTCCACCAGTTCCGCGGTGCGCGCGTAGGATCCCGGGGGATAGATCAGCGCGCTCGAGATGCCGAAGGCTCCATCGCGCATGGCATCGGCGACGACGCGTCGCATGGTGTCGAGTCGGGCGGCATCGGGAGCCCCCGTGGCCTGACCCATCGCGTAGGCACGCACCGTCGTCGCGCCGAGGTACGAGCCGACGTTGGTGGACGTGCCATTGGCCTTGATGGCCCGCAGCCAGGCATCGAAGCCACGCGAGCCCCTGAAGGAGCGTTGCAGGTCGGCGCGTCGCGGGCTCATGCCGCCGATCTCTTCCAGCGCCTCCAGGTTCGGGTTGGAGGGTGCGGGGGTCGTTGCCTCGCCGAGGATCTCGCTCGTCACCCCCTGGGTCACCTTGGATACGACGCGGCCGTCCTGCCAGAGAAAGGCCTCCCAGGAATGCCCCTGGATGTCGATGAAGCCGGGGGCGACGACGTGCCCGCGCGCGTCGATGCGTTCCCGCGCGCTGGCGCCCTTGAGCGCGCCACGGGGCGTGACCGCGGCGATGCGATCGCCGCGGATCCCGACATCCCCGAAAACCCAAGGGTTGCCGGATCCATCGACGACCTTCGCATTCTCGATCACCACGTCGTACGAGCCGGCGGCGCCAGGCGTGCCTAACGACACCTGACGAGTGCAGGCGGTGGACGTCGCGGCTACCAACGCGAGGAGGCAGCCCGCCAGGCCAGTTCGGGCGGAAACGACACGGGGCCCCGGCCCCCGGCTGAGAGCCTGCCGGGGCAGGCTTCGCCGGGGCGACGATGGTGTGCACCAGGGCGACGAGTGTGTGCACCGGGGCGGCGAATGCGTGCGCCCGGGTGCCGAATGCGTGCTCATTTCCCCTCCAGGACTTTCGTGATGGCGGCGATGTGCGCAGCGGCAGCGTTGATCGCCTCCGACAACCGCGTCACCTCACGAGCGGCGAGGTCCCAGTCCGACAGCTCGATGCTCTCGCGCACGCCCGGGAGCGTCTTCACGCCGTAGCCCGTGTAGAGCCCCGGCGCATAGAGGAGGTGCTTGTACCACGGCCGCTTCGGGAGCCCATCCGGAGACGTGAACGTGCGCTCGACGTCACGCAGCATCGCGTTGGCCCGCCCGAGCGTGGCTGCAGCGGGGAGTTGGCGCGTCGCGGCGCCGAAGGCGCGCTCGTACTCGGTCGCGGCCCGCGCCAGCGCGTCGACGGCGTTGTCGATCGGGGCGAAGTTCACGTGCGGGACGTCGGCCATCCGACCGGGCTGGCGCACCGGCTCCTTGGGGTCGGCGGTGGCGGCGATCGTTCCCTCGTCGATCATGCGGTTGTTCTCCGCCGCGCGCTGCGCCATGTCCTCGCGCAGCGCCTTGAGCTCGCCGACGTAGCCCCGCACCGTCTCCGCGAGGTTGTTGAACTGGTACGGCAGTACGTCCGCCGACGCGAGGCGCATCACCGACAGCCCGACGACGTGCGACAGGGCGCGCCCGTATTCGAAGGACGTGTCGCTGAAGCGCTCGAACCACTGGGGCGTGTCGTAGATCGAATGGTAAATGCCGCCGCCGTCCTCCCCGCCGAAGCCGAGGTTGAGCGAGGCGATGCCGAGGTGCTGGATGAAGGGCGTGAAGTCGGAGCCCGAGCCTAACGCGCCGATGCGCAGGTCCACCCGGTCGCGTGCCTCGCGCTTCTGGGTCGGGGACCCCGTGCGGATCGCCTGCGCCTGCTGCCGGCGCCACACGCTGAGGCGCGTCTCCGGGTCGTCCACGTCGCGCGCGACCTCATTGATGAAGCGCTCCAGCGAGTGCGACCCGCCCGCGCCGAGGTACCCGCGACCATTGCCGTCGGTATTGATGTAGGCCACGGCTTTTTGCTTGAGTTCCGCCGCGTGGTGCTCGGCCCATTCGGTCGACCCCAGCAGCGCCGGCTCCTCGGCGTCCCACCCGGTGTACACGATCGTGCGCTTCGGGCGCCAGCCCTGCTTGTAGAGGTCCCCCATCGCGCGCGCCTCGTCGAGCTCGGAGGCCATGGCGGAGATCGGATCCTGCGCCCCGTTCACCCAGCCGTCGAAGTGGTTGCCACGCACGATCCACTCGTCAGGCAGCGTGCTCCCCTTGAGCGTGGCGACCACGTTGAGCACCGGGGTCTGCACCCAATTGTGTTCGACCGCGAGGCGCACGCGCGCTGGGCCGGAGCCGCCGAGCCGATACGTGATGGGGAGCGCACCGCGCCAGGACTCCGGGGCGACGGGGCCGCCGAGGGCCGCGAGGAGGGGCTGCGCGTCCTCGTACGAGATGGGCAGCACCGGGATCTTCATGATCGTGGCGGCGTCCGCGCGCTCTATCCTTCGGGCGTCGGCGGTGGCTCCGACACCTACGGTGAGCGGGTCACCAGGGGCGACGGGCATGTCCAGCACGCTGCCACGTTGGACCCCGTCTTTCGGGCGCCACGGACCCTTGGGGTAGGCGTCGCCCTGCGTGTAGCCGTCGTCCCTGGGATCGGAATAAATGACGCATCCCACGGCGCCGTGTTCGAACGCGACCTTGGGCTTGATGCCACGCCAACTGCCGCCGTAGCGCGCGATCACGATGGCACCCTTCACCGAGATGCCGCGTTTCTCCAGTTCGTCGTAGTCGGCCGGGACGCCGTAGTTCACGTAGACCAGCGGTCCGGTGACGTCGCCGTCGCCCGAATAGGCGTTGTAGGTGGGCAGCTGTTCGGACTTGAAGGCCGTGGCCGGATCCTCCTTGAGGACGGGCTCTTCGAGCTTCGCGACGTACCGGGTGGGGGTGAGGAGTTCCAGCCGTCTCGACTTTGGTGTCGGAAAGAGAACGGAGTACTCCTCGATTTTCGCGTCCCATCCCCACGAGGCGAACAGCTCGCGCATGTATTCGGCATTCTGACGCTGGTAAGGGGAGCCCACATGGTGGGGTCGGGCTCCCAGTCGGCGGATCAGGTCGCGCTGTCGAAGGGGATCAGGAATGGCCTTGAACTTCTGTTCCCATTCGCGTTCGGCCTTTGCCCCATCGGCGCTAAAGCCGCGAATGCCGGGAACGGGCTGCTGCTGCCGAAAGTCGAGAGCAAAGCGCACGGTGGCCGAATCGGCAAAGCCGGCGATTCGGGGCACCAGCAGGGTGGCAGCGACAATCGGGGCGAAGTGACGCAGGGCTAAGGACATACGGACACGGTGGGGGGTCGTTCGAGGACAAAAGCCCCGAGCTGGGCGGACGCCCGAACATGGCGGTCAGGGGCAGGAGCGGGCTAGGGGGGCGCGAAATGACCAGGGGCCAATCTGGTCGAGTGGGCAGGTCGGCAGTACCTTGGGCATGTAGCGGTCTCCCACCACCCCCGGTGCCCGCAGCGCTCCAGGCGTTCGTTCAAGGTTCGCTCACTGTGGGTCCGGTTCGCGTCATCGTGATGCGCCAGGGATCCGCTCGGGGAGGTTGGCATGTGGTCTAACTCTGGTCCGCGCACGCGCCACGGCGCACTCGTCCTCTTCCTGGCCGCGTTCATCGTGGCCGTCCCGTTCACGCTTTCAGCGCAGCGCGGGGAGGTGGGCACCGGCGGCGTCTCGGGGGTGGTGAAGGACTCGTCAGGCTTCCCGGTGGTTGGTGCCGTCGTGACGGTCGGTGGCACGCAGCTGACTGCGGAGACCGACGAAGAGGGTCAGTTCCAACTCGCGAAGGCCTCACCTGGGGAACTGTCGATCCGGGTTCGGCGCCTCGGCTACAAGCCCGACACCGTTCGCGTGACGGTGCTGGCCGGTGAACAACACCCGGTGAACATCACGCTCGCGCGACTCGCGGTGGAGTTGCAGCCCCTCGTGATCTATGGTCGGCGCAACGTCACGGGGCGCATGGCGGGGTTCTATGAACGCCTGGGTCGCGGCATGGGGCACTTCTTGACCCGCGAACAGATCGAGCGACGGAACCCGATGAACATGACCGACATGTTCCGGATGATCCCGGGCGCGCGCGTGGAGACGCGAGGGATGGGGAGCCAGGCGGTCCGGTTCCGTGGCTCGCGGCAGGCGCCGCTGGTCTGGCTCGACGGGACGCCACTCTACGCCGGGGAGTTCGACCTCGACACGGTCGATCCGCGCTCGTTCGAGGGCATCGAGATCTATTCCGGTCCGGCGAGCGTGCCGGCGGAGTTCCTCGGCAATCGCATCACGAGCAGTTCCGGGGGCACGATCATCCTCTGGACGCGTCAGGGAGAATTGCGCCCGAAGAAGAAAAAGAAGGGCGAGATGTCGGCCGCCGCGCACATCCAGCAGATGATCGATGCCAAAACGGTCTTTGGCTCAACAGAAGTCGATCAACAGGCGCAGCCCGACTCCAATGACCTGATCCGCCCGGTGTATCCGGATTCGCTGTTCGATTACGCGGTAGGGGGGAAGGTGCTCGCCGAGTTCGTGGTGGACGCCAAGGGCGACGTGATCATGGACACGTTCAACGTCGTGACGACCACACACCTCGCGTTCGGCGAGGCCGTGCGGCGTGCCGTGAAGGACCAGCGCTACCGGCCGGCCCGGCGCAACGGCAACTCGGTGCAGCAGGTGGTGCAGCAGCCGTTTGACTTCGTGCCGGACTCGAACTCGGTCAGACGGCGGCGTTAGGGCCGTGATTCGGGATTCGTGATTGGGGATTCGTGAAGGAGAAGAAGGGCCGCAGCGCGCTGCGGCCCTTCTTTGTTGTTCCGCGTCGACGAATCACTGGAGACGTATCACGCCGAATCACGAATCCCGAATCACGAATCCCGGCTCGTCAACGCGTCGACTTCCATTCCCATCGCGTGGTATCCCTTGTCCACGTAGACCGTCGAACCGGTGATACCGCTCCCAAGGGGAGACGCGAGGAAGGCGGCGGTGTGACCTACTTCATCGGCGCTCAGCGCCTCCGGAAGCGGCGCGTTCCTGGCGCAGTACTGCACCATCTTTTCGATGATGCCGATGGCGCTCGCGGCGCGGGAGGCGTAGGGGCCGGCGGAGATGGTATTCACGCGGATCCCCCACTTGCGTCCCGCCTCGAACGCGAGGGTGCGCGTATCGCTCTCCAGGGCGGCCTTCGCTGAGGACATGCCGCCGCCATAGCCCGGGATGACCTTCTCGCTCGCCATGTACGTCAGCGACAACACCGACCCGCCCTTCCTCATGAGGGGCCCAAGGCGCTGGAGCATCCCCACGAGCGAATACGCACTCACGCTCACGGCGGCGAGGTAGCCCGCGCGCGAAGTCTCGAGGAGGGGCTTCTTCACCTCGGGACCGTTGGCGAGGGAGTGGACCAGGATATCGAAGGCGGGCGAGCCGAAGTCCGCCGCCAGGCGATCGGTGAGGCCCTGCACGGAGAAGTCGCCGAGATCCTTGTAGCGCTTGTTCTCGCGGATGTCGGCCGGCGCGTCGGCGAGCGTGTCGAAGGCGGCGTCGAGCGGATAGATGCGCTCGAACTCGAGCAGCGCTCCGTTCGAGAGCTTCCGGGATTCGTCCATCTTTCCGCGCTCCAGCATGTTGCGGAAGATGTTGAGGGCCGGGGGCCATGTGGCGACGCAGACCGTCGCCCCGGCTTCGGCCAGGCTCTTCGCGATGTAGAAACCGAATCCGCCGTCGTCGGCCACGCCTGCGACCAGGGCGCGTCGACCGGAGAGGTCAATGGAAAGCATGCAGGCAAGATAACGGGGCCCAGCGAGGGCAATGGCAGTCGGCAATGGGCAATCGGCAATGGGCACTGGGAGGTCGGGAATGGTGAATCGTGAATCGTGAATCGTGAATCGGGTCGTCACTGCGCATCGCCATTGCCCATCGCCCATTGCCCAGGAACGTCCCCACGGACGCATTACCTTCCCCGGCATGTCCTTCTCGCTCACCTCACTCTACGAAACTCCGGCGACCGTCGCGGCGAGAAGCGAGGAGGGCGCGGTGCGCTGCATCCAGCTGGCGGCGCGGGCGTACGCTGCGGTGGACGAGGTGCCTGACCGCATCGAGGATGGCGTGCGCGAACTTGCGCATTCGCTGGGATTCAGCGCCGATTGCTCGGCAACCGGGACCGGCATCTTCCTCACGATCGCGATCGGGGAGAAGCACTGGACCGAGGTGATCCGCGTACGGCCGTCGGGGCCCGATTTCCAGCGGGCGGTTGCCCTCCACCGCCTGCTGGCGCGGATCCGCAGTGCCGAGCTGTCGCCAGACGAGGGAGCCGACCGGCTGCAGCAGTTGCTCTCGTGGCAGCCCGCGGGCTCCCGATTCCCCGCCCTCACGATCCTTGCCAGCGCCACGCTCAGCGCGTCGGCCGGCCTGTTGCTGGACGCCCAGTGGCCCGAGCTCCTCCTGGCGATCGCGTTAGGCGGCGTGGTGGGCGGCGTGCTCGCCTTCACCGGCCCGAGGCGCCACCTCGAGCCGCTGATCCCGGTGGTCCTCGCCGGCGTGGCGTCGGCGGCCGCGTTCGGCGCGGAGGCCTTCGGTCTCACCGGCGTGCGTCCCGTGCCGGTCCTCATCGCCAGCCTCATCATCCTGCTCCCCGGATGGCGACTCACCGTGGCCATGACCGAACTTGCGCAAGGGCACTGGACGTCGGGGGCTGGCCGGTTCCTGGCCGCGATCACCACCCTCCTGCTGTTGATCGTTGGAGTCGTCGTGGGCCAGCAGGCCGTGGCATCGACCGACGGGCTCGTGCTCACCACGTTCGGTACGGTGCCGGCCTGGGTCCGGGTGTGCTCCCCGCTGCTCGCCGGTGTCGCCATGACGCACCTCTTCCGCGCGCGCCGCCGGGACGGAATGATGATCACGCTGATGTGCGTCGTCACGTCGCTCGCGTCGTTCGTCGCCGGCCGCTTCCTCGGCCCCACGGCGAGCGCGTTCGTGGGCGCGTTCACCGCGATGGCTGCCGGCGCGCTCATCGCGAAGAAGCGCAACCTGCCCTACCCGGTCCTCCAGCAGCCGGCCACGGTGCTGCTCGTGCCGGGAAGCATTGGATTCCTGAGCCTCGGTTCCCTCGTGAACCGGAACGTCGACACCGCGATCCAGACGGGATTCCAGATGCTGTTCGTGGCGCTGACCCTGGCCCTGGGGGCGATGAGTGCGCAGGTGGCGCTGCGTCCCCTGCTCTCCCCGCGCGACGACCAGCCCTAGCCCGCCGCGTCGAAGGCGGTGCGCACCCACGCCAGGACCTGCGCGTCGACCTCGACGGCACTCGTCAGGCGCACCTGGTAGGGGCACATCCCGCCGGGCGGCATCGTCACGAGGCGTTCGTCCCCGAGGAGGCCCCGGGCGTTGATGCCAAGGTCCACGCGCGTCTTCGTGGCGGGACCGATCATCGCGAACTGCTTCTTCCGCCGCAGGCTCACGTAGCCCTTCTTCGGCGCCACGTCGAAGTCGCCCCAGGTGTCGATGACGGCCATCAGGGCATCATGGATCGGGCGCAGCGCCGATTTGGGGCCGGCATAGATCTCGTCGAGCACGTCGGAGGTCGTGAGCCCCTTCGCCTTCGCCGCGGAGGTCCCATCGGACTTGAGGGCCAGGTGCACGAGCGTGTTTGCGTCGCCGTGCCCGAGGCCGAGGGTCGACTGGAGCATCTCGCGGATCTCGCCGTGCTTCGTGAGGCCGCTCTTCGTAATGAGGCTCGAGAGCTGCGCGAGGGTCTGGCCGGTGCGGGCCTCGATATTGGCGAGTTGGGTGGCCAGGGGGTCCATGGACGTCCGGTGAGGGGGGACCGATGGCGTCCCGACGGATCGAACGCCGGGCACCGTGGTATGTTCGTATCCGTATCGTACAGCATCCAGCCCACCGGCCTTTAGCCTTCGCCGCCCCCGTGCACCTCCCCCCTTCCGACTTCGGCGTCGCCGGTCCGCTCCTGCCGCGGACGGAGAAGTCGCGGACGTACGCGAGGGGACTCTGGCGGATCGCGGCCGCGGACGTGTCGGCCGGGAACGCGGTGCAGTTGCTCCGGAACGGGCCGGCGGCGTTCGACGCGATGGCGGCGTTGATCGAGACGGCGACCCAGGAAGTGAGCATGGAGCAGTACATCTTTCGCGGCGACGAGGTGGGGCAGCGTTTCATCGACGCCCTCGCCGCCGCCGCGCGCCGCGGGGTTCGCGTGCGCCTCATGGTCGACTGGGTGGGCCGCCTCGGCACGCCGCTCTCGTTCTTCAGCCCGGTGCGCGAGGCAGGAGGCGAGGTTCGGATCTTCCAGTGCCCGGGGTGGCGTCCGTGGCTCGGCCTCCTCCCCCGCGATCACCGGAAGCTCCTCGTCGTGGACCGGAAGGCCGGCATCACGGGCGGCATCGGGATCGGCGAGCAATGGCGCAAGGGACTGCTGCGCAAGCGTCGCTCACCCTGGCGTGACACGGCCGTGGAGATCTGCGGTCCGGCGGCGCTCGACCTGGCGGCCTCGTTCGACCGCATGTGGGACATCGCGGGCGGTGACGGCAAGATGAGCTTCCGCGGTTTCCGCGCGCCTAACGCCACGCACCTCGATCCCTACCACGACCCGCCGTCCCTCGTCGGCATCGTGGAAGGCGAGCCCTTGCGCCAGCGAGTCTCCCGCGCGTTGCAGATGCAGGCCATCGGCGCAGAGAAGGCGATCTGGCTGGCGAGCGCGTACTTCGCCCCGTCGTGGAGCGTGGCCGAGGCCCTCGCGGGGGCCGCGCGCGACGGCGTGGACGTCCGCGTGCTCATCCCGAGCCGGTACGACCACCCGTGGCTGCGCACGATCATCACGCCCTTCATCATGCGCCTGCTGGGGAGCGGTGTGCGCCTGTGGGAATGGCGCGGCGAGATGATGCACGCCAAGACGAGCGTGATCGACGGGCGCTGGGTGCGCGTGGGCTCGACCGACTACAACCTGCTCGGCGTCGCGATCAATTACGAACTCGACGCCGTGATCGAGGACGCGACCCTCGGCCGCCAGGCGGAGGAGATGTTCCTCGAGGATCTCGAGGCGTCGCGCGAGCTGTCCATGCGGCGGCACCACGTGTCGAAGTACCCGCCGCTCACACCTACAGCTCCCATGCCAGCGGGAGCGCTGGTGCGCGATCCCGGGCGCGCCCTGCTGCCGGCGAGAACCGAGCCCCACCTGCGCTTCCCGCAGGAAGACCAGGGGGACACCTTCGAGCTTCCCGACGCGTCGTCCGCCGCGGTGAAACGCAGCGAGGGCTGAGAGACGCCCCCGCCGGCCCTGCCGGAGCCTACATGGCCACCGCGGGCTTCTCCTTCACCTCGTCCGTGCTCTTCCGCAGTTCCGGCAACCCTGCCGCGCGCAGGATCGCGTTGAGCTTCGGCAGGTTCTCGTCCATCACCTTGTGCATGGCCCTGGTCTGTGCGTCTAGCTTTGCGACGAGCTCATTGAACACCGCCACGCTCTGCTTGGTCGGCGCGTATTCGCCCGTGCCCACCGTCCCGGCGAGCGCGGCGATCTTGTTGTTCAGCTTGATCGGGTAGTTCAGCGGATCCTGCGACGACTGGTTCTTCACCTGGTAGACCTCGCCCTCGTTCGCACTCACCGCCGCCATCATTCCATCGGCGATCGCCTTGAACTCGACCTTCTGCTGCGCCGTGAGCTTGCCTTCGCGGTCGGTCACGTTGAAGCGCATGTTGCGCGCGAGGCGCACCGCGTTGTTCGCCTCCGTCGTCTTGTCGCGGATCGCGATCAGCAGGCGGAACTGCTCGACGAGTTGCGCATCCGTTGCCTCCGTGCGCGGATCCTTGCGGATCCTGAACGGCTGCGTCTCCGTCCGCCCGTTCGCGGTGAGCCGCACCGAATAGGTACCCGGAGGTGCCGTCGGGCCCGTTGTGCCTGCCGCCCACATGATCATGCCGTCGAACCGCACGGCGTCGGGATAGCGCATGTCCCATGCGAACGTGTTGAGCCCCGCCTTGTTGGGCACGCGCGGCGGACGTGGCGCACGCGAGAAGAACTCCTCGAGGTCCACGTTCTGCATGAGCACGCGTGGGTCTGCATACCGCGCCGTCATCGCCTTCGTCGCCGAATCGCGCGTCGCGCCAGCCTTGACCATCGAGTCGATCGCTGTCGCCTTCATGCCCTCCACGCGCAGGGAATCTGCCGCGGTCTCGGCGTCCTGGTCGCTCGTGAAGGACTTGATCGGGCGACCAGCCGCATCGAGGAACTCGAGCGTGACGCGCTGGTTCGGGTCTTTCACGTAGTACTGCACGAGCGCACCGGAGGGTGGGTTGGCACCGAGTCCGGGACCCCCGCCCATGAACGCGGCGAGCATGGCGAAGAACCCGCCGCCCCAATCCGTCCGGATCGCGTCACTCGGCCTGAACAGGTGCGTGGCCTTCGCCGTCACGGCCGTGTTCAGCTGCCGCAAGGCCGACATGTTGTCCATGACCCAGAAACCGCGCCCGTGCGTGCCGAGCACGATGTCGTCATCACGGACGCGGAGGTCGTGCACGGGCACCAGGGGCAGGTTGCGACGCAACGACTGCCAGTGCTCGCCGTCATCGAAGGAGAGGTACACGCCGCGCTCCGTGCCGGCGTACAGCAGCCCGCGACGCTTGGGGTCCTCACGCACGACGCGCAGGAAGTGATCGGGCGCGAGGCCTTCGACGATGCGCTTCCAGGTGCGGCCGTAGTCGGCCGTCTTGTAGATGATGGGGGCCTTGTCGCCCTGCTGATAACGGTTCGCGGCGATATACGCCGTACCGGCGTCGAAGCTCGACGGTTCGATGATCGACACGCGCGTGAAGTCACCGATATCCGGCGGCGTCACGTTTTTCCACGTCACGCCATTGTCCTGCGACAACCACACGAGGCCGTCGTCGGAACCGACCCATAGCACGCCCGCACGCACCGGCGATTCATCGAACGCAAAGATGAGTGCATACGTCTCGACACCGGTCTGGTCCTTGGTGATGGGTCCGCCGGACGCGCCCATCGTCTTCTTGTCGGCGCGCGCAAACTCGGGCCCGATCATCGTCCAGCTGTCCCCGTCATTGGTGGAACGGAAGAGGCGCGACCCGCCCGCATAGAGCACGTTGGGGTTGTGGCGCGAGAAGACGATCGGGAAGGTCCACTGGAAGCGGATCCTGATGTCTTCCGATGACTCACCCATCGGGTTGTTCGGGTAGACCGTGATGTCGCGCGTGAAACCGGTGCGCTGGTCGCGTCGCGTGAGCAGGCCGCCGTAGCTGCCGGCGAAGATTATCCATGGCTTGGTGGGGTGCGGCGTCACGTAGCCGGACTCGCCACCGCCGGACTCGACCCAATCGCTCAGCTGGACACCACCCGCCTTCCGGCTCGGCCCGCACAGCGTGGAGTTGTCCTGCTGCGCCCCGCAGATCTTGTACGGGTATTCGTTCGTGAGGTCCACATGGTACCACTGCGCCGTGGGGAACTCCACGTCGGTCCACGTGCGACCGCCGTTCGTGGTGACGGTCGCGCCACCATCGTTGGCCTCGACCATGCGCAGCGGGTCGTTTGGCGCGATCCACAGGTCGTGGTTGTCGCCGTGCGGGACGTTGATGCCTTCCTTGAACGTGACCCCGCCGTCCTTCGAGCGATAGAAGCCGACGTTCAGCCCATAGACGACGTTCGTGTCCTTGGGATCCGCTGTCAGCTGCGAGTAGTACCAGGCGCGCTGGCGAAGCTTGCGGTCCCGATTGATGTACGACCAGGTGGCGCCGGCATCATCGCTTCGGTAGACGCCGCCGGAGTCATGCTCGATGATCGCCCACACGCGGCTCGGCTTCGCCGGCGAGATGGCCAGGCCGATCTTGCCGATCGCCCCGGTCGGCAGTCCTTTCGCGGTGCGATTCAGGTTCGTCCAGGTGGCCCCGCCATCGGTCGACTTGTGAATGCCTGAGTGAATGCCACCGGACGACATCGCCCACGGCGCTCGCCAGGCCTGCCAGGTGGCGGCGTAAAGCACGTTGGGGTTCGACGGTTCGAGCGCGATGTCGATGACGCCGGTCGAGTCGTTGGTCGCGAGGATGCGAGTGAACGTCCGGCCGCCGTCGGTCGTCTTATAGAGTCCTCGCGTCGCACCGACTCGAAAGGGATCGCCGAAGACGCCGATCCAGGCGATCTCCTTGTTCGTGGGATGGATGCGGATCGTGGAGATGTGCTCATACTTGAAGCCGAGGAAGCTCCACGTCTTGCCGGCGTCGGTGGTCTTCCAGAGGCCGTCACCGCCGGCGGTGTTGCCGCGGATGTCGGTTTCGCCGCCACCCACCCAGACGATGTCGGGGTTCCCGGAGTCGACGGCGATGGCGCCGATGGTGCCGCCGAAGTAGGCGTCGCTCGATGCGGCCCAGTTCTGCCCGCCGTCGACGGTCTTGAAGACGCCGCCACCGGTGGTGCCCATCCAGTACTCGTTAGGCCGCTGCACCGAACCGGCTGCGGCCACGGAGCGGCCGCCGCGGGCGGGACCCATCTCGCGCCAGCGCAGTCCGGCGAACCAGGTGGAGTCGGGGGAAACCCGCTCCACCACCGATACGGACCGGGCGGGCGGACGCTGAGCGACGGCGGGGACGGCAGTGGCGAAGATCGCGACGCTACCGACGACGAGACTGCGGAACGAGAAAGGGCGCATGGGCACGGGGCGGGGACCAGAGGGGAACAGCCCCCAATGCTACGGCCGTCAGGGAGCGTAGCAAAGGGCGCCACGCTCCCCACGCGTGCGTGACGCCTCAGTTGCTCAGGGAATCGGCGTCGTTACGGGCGACGCCCCCGATTTCTCCCAGCGAGCGCTCCACGCCGCCGGTTGCCCCTTCAGGTACTTGTCGAACCAGTCGAGCAACATCCCGTCGCGCATCTCGGCGACGCTCGGCTTGGAGCCGATGCCGTGATTTTCGCCGGTGACGCGAATCAGTTCCGTCTCGCGACCCAGCATGCGCAATGCCGTGAACATCTGCTCCGACTCCGTCGGGACGACGTTGTCGTCGAGCGTGCCGTGAATCAGGAGCATCGGCGCCGTGATCTTGTCCGCCTGGAAGAGTGGGGATCGATCGACGTAGAGGTCCTTCCGGTTCCAGGGGTAGCACCCTGGACATGTTCCGTCGGTGTAGCTGAAGCCTGACCCGCCAGCGCCCCAGTAGTCGGCGATGTTGCTGATGCCGGCAAGGGAAATGCCGGTCCGGAAGATCTTCGTCCGCGTGTGCAGGTGCATCGTCATGAAACCGCCGTACGAGTGGCCGAAGTTGCCAATGCGATCGGCGTCGACGAACGCGTGTGTCTTTGAGAACTGCTCCGTGCCTTCGATGATGTCGGTGGCGGCCGGATATCCCCAGTCGTTGACGTGGTAGTTCGAGAACTTCTGCCCATAGCCCGGGGCACCGGCCGGGTTCATGAAGAGCACGACGTAGCCCTGCGACGCGAAGTAGTTGAGGCGCGTCTCGTAGTTTTTCTTCATCGCGAGGGTGCCACCGTAGTAGTGCACGATGGTGGGGTACTTCTTCGTCGCATCGAAACCCGTGGGCAGCCAATACCACGCTTCGATGTCCTCCCCGCGCGAGTTGCGGAACGACCACGGCTTCCACGTGGGCGAGACAATGCCGTCGAGCAGGCGCGCGTTCGGCGCGACGAGGTCCGACGCCTTGCCCGTGGCCAGGTCGACGCGGTGGACAGCCGCGGGCGTCGTCGGCCCTTCGTCCGACAGTACCAGCGTGGTTCCCTTGAGGTCGAACGCGGCCATCACTGGATTCGGAAGCGTGATCGTTTCGAGCGATGTGGACTCCACGGCCGACGACACCGGCTTCTGTGTACGCGCGATCAACGCGGAGGCGCCGGCCTCCACGGGCACGTAGATCCGGCCATCCTTCGCATTCCAGATGAGCTTCGAACACCCGAGTCCTCCACCGACGCTCGGGACGTAGCCATTGCTCAAGTGCACGAGTCTCGGGCGCTCGATGTTCGTCGCGTACAGCTCGGTTTCGTAGACACTGAACGACGGATCGTCGTCCTTCAACGTTTCCTTGGCGCTGGCGCAGAACGCCACGGCCTTTCCATCGGGCGCCCATGCCAGGCTCCCCGGGGCTGTGAAGGACTGCTTCGTCAGGTCCATGACCTTCTGCCCCTTGAGCGTCGCTGCATCCATGGTCCACAGCTCCGCGATCATCCACGGGCGCACGAGGTGTGTTGGCACCGTGCGCGTGAACGCGAATGTCTTTCCATCCGGCGAGAGTGCGACGCCCGACACGCCGACCGCCGAATCGCCAACGAGCGTGACCTTCAGGCGTCTCGACGTACTCGCTGCGAAGAGGTGGGTCTTTTCATTCACGCCTGGATTGCGCTGCCACACTTCCGTGAGGCGACGAGCCTCGCCTGGCTTGGCCGCCGGCTCTCCCCCAATGGAGACGCGGCCCGTGTAATAGATCCATTCGCCGTCCGGCGACCAATCCACGACCGACGATAGCGGCTCGCCCTTGAGCACACGCTGCGTCGTGCCGTCGCCCACGTTCCAGGTCCAGAGCTCGGCGCCTCCGTCCTGCGTCACGTACGCCAGCCGCGATCCGTCGCGAGACCACGACGGTGAGGAGCCCCCCCGGACCTCGGTCAGGAGGCGCCCCGTTCCCGCATCGCGCACCTCAAGCCACTGCAGCGTCCGGTCCAACTCCATGTCCTGCCGCCTGACGAGCATGGCCACGCGCGTGGCGGCGGGGTCGAGCGTGATGTCTCCCACCTGTGTCTGCACATGGAGGTCTCGCCACGTGGCCGGCCGGCCCGGGTCCAGCGTCGGCACCACCACGGCACCACTCGTCGTCGGCTTCACCGTTGCCGCTAATGGCGACGTGCTCCCTCCAAGGCGCTGCACGAGGAGGAAATGTTTTCCTCGGGCGAGCGTCACTTGCCCGCCCTTCACACGTACGCCGTCGAGCCATACGCGATACGCCGGTCCTGTTCCGTCCGTCGTCAGGCTGGCGCGAGTCCAGCGATCGCTTTCGAGGTACGCCGCCGAATACACGACGTCAGACGCGCCGCCCCCTGCCCCGCCCTCCTGCCAGGTCAGGGTCCGCCCATCTGACCAGGGGACCTTGTCACCGCTTGCCGGCCACGCGCCGTCGGTCTTGAGCGACGACGCGTCGAGGCGGGCGGAGTCACCCATCGCCGCGGCGAACGGCGTCGGTGCCGGAACCGGGCCGAGCGTGAGCCATCTCGTGACGGTCGCCTGGGCGTGTACGCTCGCAGGGAACGCGATGGTAATGACGATGGCTCGCAGCACTACACGCATATGCACTCCGGTGACCCGCGTTGTGGTGCGTAGGATTGTGCGGCGGGCCGGCCGCGGTCAAGCAAACGCGTTCAACTACTTCCCGAGCCCGATCGCCACGCCGATCCTCACCACCAGGTTGGACCCGCTGCCGCTCGAGCCGTCCACCGTCGTTGCGCCAATCCCCGGCACTGTGACCTCGACGTCGCCGAAGTTGATCAGCCCATACGTCGCGCCCAGGTCGAGGTTCACCCGGGGACTCATCCGGAACAGGACACCACCGCCGGCGTTGACCTGCGTGCCGCTCGCCGTTGCCTCGACACTGGTGCCATTGGCCGATACGTCGATGGCCTGCTGCAGGAAGGAAAGCCGCGCCGACGCGTACGGCGCGAACGTGGAGCTGCCGACGTCGAAGATCCGGCGCGGCTCGACGAACAGCCCGGTCAGGGTCACCGTCTCCTCGCCCAGCTGCCCGCCGAAATCGAGCTTGTGGGCCGAGTACTGCAGTCCCGCACCGAACGACCAGACACTGGGGGTGAGGCGGACCTGCGCCTCCATGCCGATGCCGTTCGACAGCCCCTCGTAGGCCTCACCCTGCGCCCCAACCGAAATGCCGGACACTTGCAGCGACCAACGCTGCGCGGACTGGGCGTGGGCGGCTGCCGGAGCCGCGAGGAGGAACAGGGCGGCGATCGCCTCAAAGCGGACATTGTGACGCATGGGATCCTCGACGAAGAGTGGGGGCGCAGGGTTCTCCCCCACTCACGCGCAGGGGACGCCCCTCGCGGCTCACGGCCTCGTCGGCCCACGACTTGCGATACACATCACAAAGACTCATATCGTAGAGTCCGACAGGCGTCCTACCTCTGTCGGACCCTCCCCCGGACTCGTGGTTGCCGTGTCCCCCACACCTCCCCCAGCGCACGACGTCACGCGCTTGCTCCTCGAGCTGCAGCGTGGAAGTGCGGATGCGTCCGACCAGCTCATTCCACTCGTGTACGCGGAGCTTCACGACCTCGCCGCGCACTACATGCGAAACGAACGCTCCGAGCACACGCTGCAACCCACGGCGCTGGTGCACGAAGCCTACATGCGGCTCGTCGACCAGCGAGGCGCCAGCTGGCAGAATCGCTCGCACTTCTATGGGGTGGCCGCCCAGGCAATGCGGCGCATCCTCGTCGACCATGCGCGCCGCAAGCGCGCCGCCAAGCGTGAGGGAGGCCAACGGGTCACCCTCGACGCCAACCTCGACATCGCGGGCCCGATCGAGCGGTCCCTCGACCTGATCGCGCTCGACGACGCCCTGCACAAGTTGGCCAGCGTCGAACCTCGCTACGCGCGCGTGGTCGAACTGCGCTTCTTCGGTGGCCTCGAGGTCGATCAGGTCGCCGAGGCAATGCAAGTCTCCCCGGCGACGGTCAAGCGCGACTGGACCTTTGCCAAGGCCTTTCTCCAGCGAGAGCTGGACGCGTGAGCACCCGCCGCCCGCCACACGGTGCGGCGCGCGCCACTCACATGAGCCGCGGCGCTTCCCGAATGCGCGTGTAGCGAAGGGGGTCGCCATCCGGTGACCCACCGGCACTTCTCACCACCCCGGTTTCGGCTCACGCGTGCTCTCCCCCACCCGCTGGATTCGCGTTCGCGAACTGTTCGACGAGGCCCTGGAGCAGCCCTCGGAATCCCGAGTGGCATGGGTGCGTCAGGCAGTGGGCCCTGAGGAGCGCATTGGTGCCGAAGTGCTCTCCCTTCTCGAGGCGCTCGACCGCGCGCGCGAGACGCTGGAGCGCCCCGCGGCGGGCATCGTCGTGGATTCGTTCGTCGACTCCGCCGAAGACCTCATGGTGGGCCGTCGGGTCGGCGCGTACGACATCGTACGCCTCATCGGCTACGGCGGGATGGGCGCGGTATACGAAGGCGTCCGGGCCGACGACGACTTTGCGAAGCGGGTTGCCATCAAGTTCCTGCGACCCGGCATGGGCTCGGACGTGGCGATCCGGCGCTTCCGCTACGAGCGGCAGATCCTCGCGTCGCTCAACCACAAGAACATCGCCGGCCTGCACGACGGAGGCGTAACCCCCGACGGCCAGCCGTACTTCGTCATGGAGTACGTGGAAGGCACGCCGATCACCACGTACTGCGCCGAGCGCCGCCTTGGGGTGCGGGAGCGCGTGTCGCTGTTCCGGCAGGTGTGCGCCGCGGTGCAGCACGCGCATCAGCAGCTCGTCGTACACCGCGACCTCAAGCCGGGAAACATCCTCGTCACGGGCGACGGCACGGTGAAGCTCCTCGACTTCGGCATCGCCAAGTTGCTCCGCGCCGAGGAAGGGCCCGACCAACTGCCGATGACGCGCGGCGGCGTGCGCGTGTTCACGCCGCAGTACGCGTCCCCCGAGCAGGTGCGCGGGCTCGTGCTGGCGCCGGCGAGCGACATCTATTCGTTGGGAGTGATCCTCTTCGAACTCCTGGCCGGCCGGCGGCCCTTCAATACCGACGGCAAGCTCCTGCACGAGATCGAGCAGGAAGTGTGCACGGTCATGCCGACGCGTCCCTCGTCGATGCTCGCCCCCGAGGCAGCGGATACGTTCGGCGTTGGGGAGGCGTCGCGAGTGCGCCGGCGCGTCGCGGGCGACCTCGACGCGATCGTACTGACGACGCTCGCCAAGGAGCCCGGGCTCCGCTACGGCACCGCCGAGCAGCTGAACACCGACCTCCGACGGTGGCTCGATGGCCACCCGGTATCGGCGCGGAAGACGTGGATGGGTTACCGCTTCCGAAAGTTCGTTGTGCGTCACCGCTGGGAAGTCGTGGCGGGCACGTTGGCCGTCGCAGCGCTCATCGGCGGCATCGTCTCCACAAGTCGCCAGGCAGGCATCGCCCGCACCGAAGCCACCAAGGCCAGCGAAGTGAACGCGTTCCTGGCCGACATGCTCTCGGCGGCGGATCCCGAGCTGAAGGGTCGGGACGTGACGGTGCGCCAGGTGCTCGACCTTGCCGCTCGCGAGGTGCCCAATCGCAAGCTGGAGCCGGAGATCGAGGCCCAGATTCGGCATACCGTGGCCCAGACCTACTACGGTCTCGGGGTCTATGACTCGGCGGCGGTGCATGCCGAGCGCGCCTTCACGCTGCGACGACAGCTCTTTGGCTTGCGGCACGAGGGCACGCTTTTCTCGCTGAGCTACACAACCGCGGTCGCCGAGGCCCTGGGCGCGTTCGTGCGAGCCGAGTCCCTGTCGCGGGTTGCCGTCGACACCTGGCGGACGATGCGCCCCGCGAGGCCCACCGAGCTGGCCAACTCCCTCGACATGCTCGCGCGGATGATCGAGCACCAGGGGCGCCTCGATGAGGCGCGCGGAGCCAAGCTGGAATCGATCGCGATCCGGCGAACGCTCACAGACTCTGCCTCGCGAGCGGACCTTCCGTACACGCTCAACAACCTGGCGGTCTCGTTCATGTACGCGGGGCAGTTGGACAGCGCGGAGTCCCTCACGCGCGAGGGACTCGCGATCGCCCGCGAAACGACCGGTCCGGAGAGCTACACGTACGCCGAGATGCTCAAGAGCGTGGCGTCGGTGCTGAGTGAACGGGGCAATCACACGGAGGCCGACTCCCTGATCCGCGAGAGCACCCGTGTCATGCTTCGGGTGCTGGGGCCACGTCACCCGAACTACCTGCGCGGGCTGCTGAACGAGGCACAGATCCTCTACGCCGCGGGAAACCCGGCGGGGGCGCTTGCGGCGGCGGAAAAGGTGGTGCCGATGATCGGCGACGCGCTCCCCGAGGCCGATCCGACATCGGCCGCCGTCCTGCAGGTCCAGGGACTCTCCCTCGATTCGCTGAAGCGATTCAACGAAGGCGAGGCTCCGCTGCGCCGTTCCCTCGAGCTGCGACGGAAGTACCTCCCGCCGGACCACTGGGCGATCGCCTCGGCCGAGAGCGTGGTGGGTTATCACCTCGGCCTGGTGAAGCGATATCCCGAGGGCGCCGCGATGATGGCGCGTGCCTGGGAGGTGATGGCGGCGTCGCGTGGCGCCGAGTCGCAGGTGACGCGCCGCGTAGCGGTGCGGTTGTCCGAGCTGTACGGGCGTTGGGGCCGCAAGGCGGACTCGGTCGCATGGGCCGCGCGCGCGAAGTAGGCGGGCGG
>JACMLI010000165.1 GCA_014379705.1 Gemmatimonadaceae bacterium | reverse complement strand
TTTGGCGTCGCCCCAGTTGGCGCGCGCGTCGCGGTGGACGATCCCCGCGTCGTGGATCGGCGCCGTGGCCCTCGTGGGCGCTATCGCCACGACGATCGCCCTGCTGATGTCCGGGCGCTCGGTACTGCTCACCCTCGCGTATCCCGCGATGGCCATCGGCGTGAGCGCGGTCCTCGTGGTCACCGACCCCGCGCGCTACGTGGCACTGGTGGCGTGGCTCTGGATGGTGTCCCCGTTCGTGCGACGCGTGGTCGACGCCCAGAACGGGTGGAATCCGCAGAACGCGATCCTGCTCGCGCCGTTGCTTGCCAGTACGGTCGGTGCGCTCGTCGTGATGCAGCGGGCGGGGCGCCTGCAGCGTCGCGTGGCGCTCCCGATGGTGCTCGCGCTCGTCGCCCTCGCCGCGGGCGGGGCCGTCGGCCTTACCGCGTCGGCGCCGTCTCTCGTGCTCTATGCCGGATTGAGCTGGGCCGCCCCGGTCATGCTCGGGCTGTATGTCGCCGTGCACCCCGAGCACCATGCGCGCATGCATCGCGCCCTGGGCGCCGCACTGCTCGTGGGCCTCACGGTGGTCGGCGTGTACGGCATTTTCCAGTTTGTGCAACCGGCCCTGTGGGACCGGCTCTGGATGCTCAACAGCCGCATGGACTCGATCGGGACGCCACAGCCCTTCCGCGTGCGCGTGTTCAGCACGCTGAACGCCCCGGGGCCGCTCGCCCAGTTCCTGTCGGCCACCGTCCTCATTGTGCTGGCGCGAGAGGGGGCACGAAAGTGGCCGGCCGTCCTCGCCGGCACCCTGGGGTTGTTGCTCTCGCTCGCGCGCTCGGCGTGGGTCGGCTTTGCCGTCGGCGCGATCGCGCTGTTCCTGATGACGCGCATGCGCGTGCGTCGTGGCATGATGGCACTCGGCGTCGCCAGCGCCGTCGTCATTGCGCTGGTCGGCACGGCGCCGCTCCCACCGGGGCCCGATGCGATGCGCCAGACCATCACGCGTCGCATTACCACCATGGGCGAGCTCTCCATGGACGACAGCTTCCGCGCCCGTCGGTACCTCATTCCGGCCGTGATGGCGCAGATCGGAGAACATCCGTTTGGGAGCGGGCTCGGCGCGACACTGGTGGGTGGTGCGCGCGGTGCCGCAACGTCGAGACTCGCCGATCAGGGCCTGTACCTCGACAATGGCATCCTGGAGATCTTCCTCGTGCTGGGCTGGTTCGGTGGCGTGCTGTTCCTGGGGAGCGCAGCCGCGGCCCTGCTCGGGGCGTTCCGGAACGTGCGACGCCATCCGGTGGCCGCCGGCTACTTCGCCGCTGCGCTCGCGCTGCTCACACAGGTCCTTGGCGGGACGATCTTCGCCGGCGTGGGTGGCGCAATGTTCTGGATTGCCATCGCCCTCGCGTCGGGAGCCGCCGAACTGCAACGCAGCGATGGAGTCGACGCGTGACGCAGGTGCTCCCCTTCCCCGAGCGCGTCACCCGCATCTCGGCCGTCATCCTCACGCGCAACGAGGAGCCGCTCATCGAGCGCTGCCTGCTGAGTGTGCGCGACGTGGTCGACGAGATCATCGTCGTCGATTCGTGGAGCACGGATCGGACGCCGACGATCGCGATGCAGCACGGCGCGCGCGTCGTGCAGCAGTCGTGGCTTGGCTGGGTCCCGCAGCGCGCGCTGGGCATTGAGCTGGCACGCCACGACTGGGTGCTGATCCTCGAAGCCGACGAGATCGTGACGCCTCGCCTCGCGCAGAGCATTCGCGAAGTGACGCGACGCGCGATGCACCCCGACGACGGGTACTCCATCGACCGTCGCGACGACTTTCTCGGCGCGATTCTGCCGCGCATGCGACGGCGCAGCAAGCGCGACAGCTACGTGCGGATCTTCAACCGCACGCGGAGCGCGTACGACCCGGCGCTCATCGTCCACGACGAGGTGCGCTTCCCGGGGCGCGCGATCCCGCTCGAGGGCGCGCTGATCCACTGGCGCGGCTTCTCCATTGCCGAGCAGGTGAGTCGATACGCGTCGTACGCGCCACTCGAGGCCACGGTGCTCGAGGGTCGCGGCGTCCGCGTGTCGGTGCTCTCGCTCATCGTGCGCCCGTTCGTGCGTTTCGTATGGTGCTACGTCGTCTGCGGTGGCTTCCGCCTCGGCGCGCGCGGCCTGGCTCACGCACTGATGGTGGCGTCTTCGGAATACCTGCGCTTCGCAACCACGTGGGAGCGACAGAACGCCTCACCGACACCGCACCCGCCCCGCCACGTGGCCGAAGCGTTCGGCCTCGTTTCATCAGCCGATACAACGGCACCGACCCACGCGACAGATGCGGTCGTCGCTCGATCCGGGAGCATGGCATGACGCTGCGCACGCTGTTCCTCAATCACTCCGCCACCGTCGGGGGCGCCGAGTTCGGGCTCATTGACCTCGCGGCGCATCTCCGCGACGGGGCGCTTGTCGTGCTGCTCGAGGACGGCCCCCTCCGGGAGCGACTCGAGGAGCGGGGCGTGGAAGTGAAGATCGTCGATGCCGGTGCGGTGCACCGCGTCCGTCGTGGGAGCATGCTCCCCGGGGCGGCGGCGCTGGCGAGCCTGTGGCGTGCGGGCCGCGAGGTCGCGCGCATCGCCGGGGATTTCGACGTGCTGCACGCCAACAGCCAGAAGGCGCTCGTCGTCGGCAGCATTGTCGCGAAGCGCGTGCCCATTCCCATGGTCTGGCAGCTGCATGACATCATCGAGCGCCCGTGGTTCAGCCGCACCAACATCCTGGCCGACGTCCTGCTGGCCAATCACTGCGCCGAACGGGTGATCGCGGTGTCGCGCGCGACGGCAGAGTCACTCGTCAGGCACGGGGGCGACGCATCACGGGTCCACGTGGTGTACAACGGCATCGACCCGGCGCCCTCGAGCGCCGCGACCGGCGCCGGGCGCGACTGCCGGCAGGAGCTCGGCCTTGCCGACGTCCCCGTGGTCGGGTGCTTCAGTCGCCTCGCGGAGTGGAAGGGACAGCACGTGGTGCTGGAGGCGATGCGAGAACTCCACGGCGTCCATGTGCTCCTTGTGGGCGGTCCGCTGTTCGACGAGCACGCATACGAGGCGCGGTTGCGCGCCTACGTCCGCGAACACGGCATGGAAGACCGCGTGCACTTCCTCGGTCACCGCCGGAACGTCGCGGAACTGATGCGGGCCGTCGACCTGCTCGTGCACCCGTCGACGGCACCTGAGCCGTTCGCGCGCACCCTCATCGAGGGCATGCTCGCTGGACATGCGCCGATTGCCTCGGCAAATGGCGGAGTGCCCGAACTCATCACGCATGGGGAGACGGGCTACCTCTTCCCGCCCGGCGATGCCGTGGCACTCCGGCAGCTTGTTGCACGACTGCTGGACGACGTCGACGAACTGGCACGCGTCAGCGCGCAGGCCCTCGAGCATGCCCATCGCGACTTCTCGTTGAGCGCGTTCGTGACGAACGTGGAGTCGCACCTGCGAGCGGCCGCTGCATCGCGACCGGCCGGCGCGTGGCGCGGTCGTGCGCACGAGGTGCCCGCATGAAGGTCGCGCTCGTCCACGACTACTTCTTCCAGGCGGGGGGCGCGGAGCGCGTGATGGCCGTGCTCCACGAGATGTTCCCCACGGCTCCGATCTACACGACGGTCCTGCGGCGCGAGACGCTCTGGCCCGGGCTGCGGGATGCGGACATTCGCACAAGCTGGCTCCAGCCACTCCTGTCGCTGCCCATCCCCGCGCGTGCGCTGTTGCCCCTCTATCCGTCCGCGATCGAGTCGCTCGACCTCTCGGAGTACGATCTCGTCATCAGCAACAGTTCATCGTTTGCCAAGAGCGTGATCGTTCGGGAGGGCGCGGTGCACCTGTGCTACTGTCACACGCCGATGCGCTTTGCCTGGAGCGACGAGGCCTACCTCAATCGGGAGCGCTTCGGGGCGGTGGCAAAGCTCGCGCTGCGGCCCCTGCTTGCCTACATGCGCCGTTGGGACTATCGCACCCGGCACCGGCCCACCGTATACCTCGGGAACTCCTCGGCGGTGGTGGATCGCATCCGCGCCACGTACCAGCTCCCCGCCGACGTGATGCACCCGCCGGTGGACATGGGTCGGTGCTATGCGGCGCCACAGCGGGAGGATTTCTACCTCGTCGTCTCGCGCCTCGCCCCGTACAAGCGTATCGACCTCGCGGTCGAGGCGTTCAATCGCCTCGGGAAGCGCCTGGTGGTGATCGGCGATGGCCCGGACGCGAAGGCGCTGCGTCGAATGGCCGGCCCCACGATCGAGCTGCTCGGACGCCTGCCTGACGAGGAGGTGGCCCGCTACTACGCAACGGCGCGTGGCTTCATCCTTCCGGGGGAAGAGGACTTCGGCATCACGCCACTGGAGGCCAACGCCTCCGGCTGCCCGGCGATCGCCTATCGCGCGGGCGGCGCGCTCGACACGGTGATCGACGGCGAGACGGGGGTGCACTTCGCCCGGCCCGACGCCACATCGCTGGCCGAGGCCGTGCAGCGTAGCGAACAGATCCTGTGGAATCCCCGGGCACTCCGGGCCCACGCCGACCAATTCAGCGAGCCTGCCTTCAAGGCCCGGATGTTCGAAGCCATCGATCGCGCCCTCGCCGGCCACCGGCCCTCGCGCCAGCGCGACGCGTCGGCCGC
>JACMLI010000016.1 GCA_014379705.1 Gemmatimonadaceae bacterium | reverse complement strand
GGTTGTCGGTCACGGGGTCGGTGTTGGGCATGGCGCAGACCGCGGTGAAGCCGCCGGCGGCCGCAGCGCGGGCGCCCGTCGCGATCGTTTCCACGTCCTCGCGCCCGGGCTCGCGCAAGTGACAGTGCACGTCGACGAACCCCGGCGAGACCACCTTGCCGGTGCAGTCGACCTCGACGAGGTCGCCGTCGCGCCGCACCTCGCCTAACGAAGCGCCGGCATGCTCCACCTTGCCATCGCGGAGCAGCACGTCACCCACCACGTCGAGGTTCGTGGAGGGATCGAGCACGCGACCGCCGCGGAGCAGAACGACTGAAGACAAGAGGCCTTTGAAAGGAAGAGGGTGAGTGGAGAAGCGTGGAAGCGTAGGAGCGTGGAGGGGACGGGAAAGGTGGGGTTGGGCGATACAGCACGAACTCCTTGCACGCTTACACGCTTACACGCTTCCACGCTGGCTTCATCATCCTTTTGCCGCTTCGGCCAAATGGGGCTGGCCTCCGGCGAGCAAATAAAGCACCGCCATGCGAATCGCCACCCCGTTCGTGACCTGGTCGAGAATCACGCTGTGCGGCCCGTCGGCGACATCGGAATCGATCTCGACGCCGCGGTTCATCGGGCCGGGATGCATGACGATGATGTCACGCGGCGCCCGGTCCAGGCGCTCGCGCGTCACGCCAAAGACGCGGTTGTACTCGCGCAGCGACGGGATGTACCCCGCCTGCATGCGCTCGAGCTGCAGGCGCAGGACGTTGAGCGCCTCCGCCCACTCGATCGCCTCCTCGATGCGCCCGAACACCGTGACGCCCAGCTCGTCGATCGCGCTCGGCAGCAAGGAGCGCGGCCCGCAGACGGCCACTTCGGCGCCGAGCTTCTGCAGCCCCCAGATGTTCGAGCGGGCAACCCGCGAGTGCAGCACGTCACCGCAGATGCACACGCGGCGCCCGGCGAGCGATCCCCACCGGTCGCGTAACGTGAGGATGTCGAGCAGGCCCTGCGTGGGATGTTCGTGCGTCCCGTCGCCGGCGTTGATCACGTTGGAGCGAATGCGATCGGCGAGGAAGCGCGCAGCCCCGGACGCCCCATGGCGGATCACCACCATGTCGATCTTCATCGCCTCGAGGTTGCGCGCCGTGTCGACGAGGGTTTCCCCCTTCGACACGCTCGATCCACTCGACGCCACATTCACGGTATCCGCCGAAAGCCGCTTCTCCGCGAACTCGAAGGAGATGCGGGTACGCGTCGATGACTCGAAGAACAAATTGACGATGGTCGCGCCGCGCAGCGTGGGGACCTTCTTGATCGGGCGGAGACTGATCTCCTTGAACGGCTCGGCGGTATCGAGAATGAGTGAAATCTGTTCGGCGCTCAGGTGCTCGAGACCCAGCAGATCCTTCCCGATCGTCGCGGCGCTCACCCCTTGGCGCCTCCCACCAGCATGACGGCGTCTTCCCCGTCCAGCTCACTGACCAGCACGTCGACCCGGCTCCCCTCGGGAACCTCGAATCGCTTGCCCACGACGTCGGCGTGGATGGGCAGCTCGCGCCCTCCGCGATCGACGAGGACAGCGAGCGCGATGCGGGCCGGCCGCCCGAAATCGGCGAGTTCGTCGAGTGCGGCGCGGATGGTCCGGCCCGTATAGAGCACGTCGTCGACGATCACGAGGCGCTTGCCGTCGATAGCCCACGGCAGGTGCGTCTTGCCCACGACCGGACGTGGCCCGACGGTCTGAAGGTCGTCCCGGTAGAGCGTGATGTCGAGTGCCCCGCGAGGAACGCGCACCCCTTCCGTGGACTCGATGACGGCCGCCATGCGGTCGGCGAGCTGCACCCCGCGGCGCTGGATGCCCACCAGGATCAGGTCCGTGGTGCCATCGAACAGTTCGACGACCTCTTCGGCCATGCGGCGCACGGTGCGCGCCACGGCCTGGGCGTTCAGGACTGTCGTTGAAGAGGAGGACATGCTGGGGGCCAATATGGCCTCGCGCCCCCCCGAATTGAAGCGGGTCCCGACTAGACGCCAGCGCCCACCGGTAGGCCCTTCTGCTTCTGCTCGTACAGCATCGCGTCCGCCGTCGCAAGGAGGTCCTCGATCGTGGGCGGGTTCGCGGGGTCGAATGACGCCATCCCGACGCTGAAGGAGAGGCGGTACGGGAAGCCGTCGTTGTCGTTGCGCTCACGGAGCTCGGTGCGGAGACGCTGCACGAGCACGTGTTCGGTCCCGTGCACGATGTCGGCCGCCAGCACGACGAACTCATCGCCCCCCAGGCGCGCCACGATGTCGGAGTCGCGGAACGTCTTGCGCAGGATCGCGGTCGCTCGCCTGAGCGCGTGGTCTCCTTCCTTGTGGCCGAACGTGTCGTTGATGTCCTTGAAGTCATCCATGTCGACGAACAGCAGCAACAACTCGCGATTACCGCGCCGGGCGAGCTTGAGCTGCTGTTGCGCGAGCGTGAGGAAGCCGCGCCGGTTGTACAGTCCCGTCAGTTCGTCGATGAGCGACAGGGCCCGCAGCGTCTCCTCGTGCTGCTTGCGCTCCGTGATGTCGCGCGAGGTGATCGCCACGCCGTCGGGCAGGGGCACGACCTGGTGATGGATCCACGCGGCGCGCACATCGGGGGTGGTGACCTCGAATTCCTCCTCGAGCGCCGAACCCACGCTCATGACACGCAGGTACTTCTGGAAGAATCCATTGCCGCGGTTCGCCGGGATGAGCTCACAGAGGCGCTGGCCGACGATCGCGTCCCGCCGGTGACCCAGGAGCACCTCGGCACGGCGATTGACGTCGACGAACTCGAAGTCGAGCACCTCGCCCCGCGCGTCGCGCAGGGCGCGCAACACATAGAACGCATCGTGACTCCCATCGGTCGCGGCGCGGAATTGTGCCTCGCTCTGCATCAACGCGACCTCGGCGGCGCGGTGCACGCGCAGCTCGTGGCGCATCGTGGACCACGCAATGGGGGCCAGCACGGCGAGAATGACCAGCGAGAGGCGCAACACCAGGTCTCCGCTCTTCGCCGCCGATGCCGCATGTGCGGCCCGCGACGTGAGATCTCGATCCTGGCGTTGGAGCACGGAGTCGGCGAGCGCGGTTGCGCGATACACCCCGCGTGACGCGGCGGCCATCAGTACGAGACGTTCACTCTCCTGCGCATCGAGCACCTGTCGAACACTGCCAGCCGCCGAATCGATGGACGCGGTAAGCCGTCGCAGCTCGCCCCAGTGCTGGCCGGGGCGCTCCAGCTGGTGCGCAATGCGTTCGGCATTTGCAACACTGCGACGGGCCAGCGCGAGCGCCGAGGAATCGCCGCGGTAGACCCAGCCGGAGCCACCGAGTTCTGCGCTCGACAAGCCGTGTATGGACTGCGCGACACTTGCGGCGACGCGACGCCCTTCGTTCAGGCTTCCCGTTGTAGCAGCGAGCTGCCGAGTGTTGAGGAACGACAACAACCCCGCGCCGAGCAACATCGCGACGGCGACGGCAAAGAGCAGGGTCAGTTTTCGTCCGATGTTGACGGCCATGAGCGATCGCGTTGGGCGGCCGGAAGTTTTTACCGGCCTGACCACGGACGCTCGAGCTTGGCTCCCGTCACCGAGTGAGCGGCGGCCAATCCTGCCGGTCGAAGTCAGTCGTCGCGCACGAGCCTGGGCTCCTGCTGTCTCGGAGCGGCAATTTCTTCAATCGGAATGACCGCCCGCCGGCGAACGGTCGTGACTCGGGGCTGCTCCCAGGCAATCACGACTTCGGGGGCGTCGGCGCGCACCACGCCCAGGTCAGTCACCTTGTCCCACTCCGCCACCACAACTTCGGGGACCTCCTCCACACGCAGCCGCAGGATTCGCTTCGCCTCGGCCTTGGCTTGATACGCGCTGCCGATCCGCGCGGGGGTGCGACGCGCCTGGGCCACCAGCTCAGCCGAAATGCGGAAGCCCGTGCGGAGGATCATGGCGAGGCCTGCGTACGCCGCGACATCGGCGAGGTTGAGCACGAGCCCTTGCGTCGAGCTCCAATGGATCGCGATGAAGTCACCCACGCCGGCCGGTGGCGCGAGGAGCGACACCAGATTGCCCAGTGCGCCGCCGACAATGAGCCCGAGCGCCATGGGGGCCTCGGGATCGACTCGCGTGAGGTCTTTCGTGACGGGAATGACGAAGACGATCGCCGCGAGTGTGAGTGCGAGGTTGAGTTGCCACGTGTACGCGCCAGCGGAGAGGCCAAAGGCGCCACCGTAGTTCTGCACGAC
This sequence comes from Gemmatimonadaceae bacterium, assembly GCA_014379705.1. Classification (GTDB taxonomy): domain Bacteria; phylum Gemmatimonadota; class Gemmatimonadetes; order Gemmatimonadales; family Gemmatimonadaceae; genus RBC101. The sequence goes on along the minus strand of JACMLI010000016.1, from coordinate 1,351 downwards.
GGCGAGGGACACCCAATCGGTCAGGTGCAGCGCCCTCTCGGACCAAAGGGTGGACGCCAAGGCCTTCGAAAGAAGGTCCGCGGTGGCGACCAGCAGGGCGATGCGTGAGAGGCGAACGAGGGCGGGTGGCAGGGGCGCTTGGCGAAGTCTCGTCAAATCTGCTCTCACCGGGAGGGAGTGGCGAGTGGTATCGTGCGCCAGTCCGTCATCCCTGGCCTGGGAAGGTGCGGCGGGTGACGCACGAGTCCCACTCACCCGTGCAGGGAAGCATGGGTTGTGCCACAGATCACGAAACGGACGTCGTGACCGACGAGTGGGATCAGCCCTTGAGCGAGTCCAGTTTGGCTTTGTAGCGCGCGTTGGTCGGGACCTGTTTCACGAGGTCCTCGACGATGGTGCGGGCGGAGTCTCGGTGCCCTGCCGCCAGCAGAATCTCGGCCTTGAGCATCGCGATGGCGCGTTGGCTTCGCACGTCGGAGTCCGGGGGCTGGAGCCGATCCACGGCCACCCTGGCCGCGGTGGGATCCTGCGCGTCGCGCAGCAGTGATTCCACCGCCATGATCTGCACGCCAGGGTTCTCCGGATAGCGCGCCCCGAGTTGCGCCATCAGCGCCGCCGCCGATTCCGCCTTGCCGTCCCGTCGGTCGAGCATGGCCTGGTTGTACAAGCCCGCGAGAAGGAGGCGGTTCACGTCTTCGGGCTTTCCGGAGCGAATGCCCACTCCCCCCGCATAGCCGTACACCAGTTCTCCACCATGTTCGGCCGTCTCGTACACTGCGAAGAGTGCCGCCGCGCCGATCGCGGCCGTCCCGTAGTGCAGGATGCGTTGACGGTTGGGCGCCAGTGCGAGCCCGACGAGTTCGAGCGCGGCGATCGCAAGGAAGAGGTTGCGCGTGCGCTCGCCCCATTCTTCATGCTCGACGACGGCGTCGCGACTCCCCGGCACGCGCTCCACCGGCCCGTGCGCGTCGTCCCCGGTCTTGACCGCGGCGTACGAGGCCAGCGCGCCGAGCACGATGAGCGCGGTCGCTGCTGGATTCAGCCACGACGAAGGCTTGAAGAGCGCCAGCAGCCGGAAGAGCACGCCAACGACCAGCAGCGCAATGACGAAGTGGACGACCTGTGGATGGAATACGCCGAGGTTGGGCATCGTGATCGTTTGGGAGGGGCAGTCGCGGACGGCCGAACTTACCATTGCCCCACTGCACCCGCGATGAACGGACAGGCGAAACGACAAACGCCCCGGAGATCCGGGGCGCGTATCGGCAGACAGCGGACAGGGCGGGATTCGAACCCGCGAGTGAGTTTCCCCACCACACGCTTTCCAGGCGTGCGCCTTAAACCACTCGGC
>JACMLI010000164.1 GCA_014379705.1 Gemmatimonadaceae bacterium | reverse complement strand
GTCGTGCCCCCAATGCGCGAGGAGCCCGGCCGCGGCACCACCCGCCGGCCCGGCTCCCAGCACCACCACATCGACCATCACTGCCTAACGACCCAGCTCGCGAGCCCACGCGGCGAAGGCGCGCTGGTGGAAGGCCGGGCTGAAGAGGATCCACTCCCCGAGCGACGGCGGGAGCTTGAAGGTGGCGGCGCCCTGCTCGGGGGTCTGGCCGGCGGCGATGGCACGCCGGGCGGCCTGCTCGATCTCGCCCAGCACCGCCACGTAATTGGCCACGTCGGCTTCTGTCGCGAGGCCTCCGTGACCGGGCACGTAGTTCGTCTCGCGAGAACGGCGCAGCGCGGCGACGCTCGCCGCGAGCTTCGTGGGCACGGCGTCGACGTAGTTGGGGATCATCCCGTTCCACACGAGGTCACCGCAAAACACCACCGACGGGTCCTCGACCTCGACCGTGATATCGCTCGAGGTGTGACCCATGCGCGGAATGATCTTCACGGCGCGGCCCCCGAGGTCGACGGTCGTGGGCGACGAGGGTTCGAGCGTGACGGCATCCCCAAGTGCGGCGGTGCGGTTCGCTTCGGCGGGCTGGTTCTTCTCGAGGACGGCACCCCGCGTTGCCTGGGTGGCGTGCACGCGCGGGTGCTCCGACTCGGTCATGTAGCCGGCGACGCCGTTCGCATGGTCCGCGTGATAATGCGTCACGGCGACGTGCGTGGGCCACTTCCCGGTCAGCGTCTTCGACTGGTTCGCCAGCCAGCGCGCTCCTTCGGGCATCATGAAGCCCTCGATCGCGATGACGCCGTTGCGCCCGGCAATCAGTCCGCCATTCGACAGCGTCGTGCGATCGTTGTTGAGCGGCGTCGAGATCAGCGCCCACACTCCCTCGGCGACCTTCTCGAGTCGTCCGAAAGGTTCAGCGGCGACGATGCGTCCGGCGGGTGCGGCCCATGCTCGTCGCGCGAGCCACGACGTGGAGGCAGCCGCGAGGGCGATGTGGGCGGCGCAGCTGGACGCGTCGCGGATGAAAGTCCGACGGTCGGTCATAGGTGCCGTGAGTCGGGAATCGTGAATAGTGAATCGTGAATGAACCTATCCTCCGTCGAGATCGCGGCTCACACCCGGAGTTTCAGGTGCGCTCGCCCCCTGCAGCCGCGCCACGATCCTGTCGCCGTGGTAGCGCCCATTTTCAATGAAAACCCTGTTCGCATCGTAGCCCGCGATCACCACGCCGGCAATGAACACTCCCGGCACAGTGGTCTCCAGGGTGGCCGCGTCATGCGACGGAATGCCCGTGGCGGCGTCGATCGGGACTCCAACGGCCCGCAGCAGGTCGACGTTCGGGGAATACCCGGTGAGCAGGTAGACGTGGTCGGCAGGCAGGAGCGCCTCGCTCCCATCGTCGCGACGGACGCGGACCCCCTCGTGGTCGATCGACGCGACGCGCGCGTTCCAACTCGCCCCGATGCTCCCCTCGGCGATGCGGTTCGTCAGGTCGGGAAGCACCCAGGGCTTGATGCGCTTGTCGAATGTCGGGCCGAAGTGGCTCAGCGTCACGTGTGCGCCACTGCGCCAGAGATCCAGCGCCGCTTCGGCCGCCGAGTTGCCACCACCGATCACGACGACCTTCTGCTGGAAGGCGTGGTGCCCCTCGTGGTAGGCGTGGCTCACGTGCGGCAGGTCTTCGCCCGGCACGTTGAGGAGGTTCGGAGAGCCCCAGTAGCCCGTGGCCACGACGACCGCACGCGCGTCCAGCGCCTTCCTGGCGCCGCGTCGCTCCGTGGTGATCGTGAAACGCGGAGCCGCTCCCTCGATCGCGGTGACGCGCTCGTATTGTCGCACGTCGAGGTCGAAGTAGCTCACGACGGCGCGGTAATACGTGAGCGCATCGCGCCGCGTGGGCTTGGACTCCGAGATCACGAACGGGAGCCCGCCGAGAGAAAGCTTTTCGGCGGTGGAGAAGAACGTGGCGTGCGTGGGGTACTGGGTGATCGCCTGTACGACGCAGCCGGCGTCGACGATCACGGTGCGGAACCCGGCGCGAGTGAGGGAGATGCCGGCGGCGAGGCCGCAGGGGCCGGCCCCGATCACGACCACGTCCCATCCATCCCGGGCCGTCATGGCGCCGATCGTGGCACCTCGATGATCTGGTCGCGACGCGTGCCGACGCTCACGTACTGGATGGGCGTCTCGACGAGCGCTTCCAGCCGGTCCAGGTACTTGCGCGCGGCCATCGGCAGGTCGTCGATGCTCCGCGCGTCCCCCGTGGACTGCTGCCAGCCGTCCATCCACTCGTAGACCGGCTCCAGCTTCTCGAGCGCCGTGATGTCGGCCGGGAACTCCTGCAGCACGTCATCACCGCTGCGATACCCGGTGCACAACGCGACGCGCTCCAGCGTGTCGAGCACGTCGAGCTTGGTGACGGCGAGCCCGGTGAGGCCGTTCACACGCACGGCATAGCGCACGACGACGGCGTCAAACCATCCGCAGCGGCGCGGGCGACCGGTCGTCGCGCCGAACTCGTTCCCGAGCTGCCGGATGCGCTCCCCGAGCTCGGCGTCGAGTTCGGTGGGCAGGGGGCCGTTCCCCACGCGCGTGGTGTACGCCTTGACGATGCCTAACGCGGCGTGCAGCGCGGTGGGCGCGATGCCGGCCCCGATCGCGGCACCACCCACGGTCGTGTTGCTCGACGTCACGAACGGATACGTCCCGTGGTCGATGTCCAGCAGCGAGCCCTGCGCTCCCTCGAGCAGCAGCGACGCCCCGCTCCGGAGCGCGCGATGCAGCACCACGCCGAGGTCCTCGGCGAGGGCCAGCAGGCGCGCGGACACGGCCTCGAGGCTCGCGAGCGTCTGCTCCACGTCGGCACGCACGGTGGAGCCGAAGCGCGTGAGGCGCATGTTGGCATAGTCGCACCCCTGCTGCACGAGTCCGCGCAGTCGCTCGGGGTGCTTGAGGTCGACGACGCGGATGCCACGACGCCCCGCCTTGTCCTCGTACGCCGGCCCGATGCCCCGCCCCGTCGTGCCGATTGCCTTGCTCGCCTGGCTCTCCTTGTCGACGAGCTTGTGGTACGGCATCACGAGGTGCGCGCGGTCCGACACATACAGGCGCCCTTCGACGTCGATGCCGTCCTTCACCAGTTCGTCGATCTCGGTGAACAGCGTCTCGGGATCGAGGACCACGCCATTGCCGATCGCGCAGCGCACGCCCGGGTGCAGGATGCCGCTCGGGATCTGGTGCAGGACAAAAGAGTCCTCCCCGATGTGCACCGTATGCCCGGCGTTGGCGCCGCCCTGGTAACGGACGACCCAGTCAGCCCGTTCGGCGAGCACGTCCACGAGCTTTCCCTTCCCTTCATCACCCCATTGCGCGCCCACGACGACGACGGTGCGGGTCTTCGAATCGAACATTGGGGGGTGGGTAGGGCGTAGACGGACAAAGAAAAACGCCCCGGGCCGGAAGGGCGGGGCGTTGGTGAAACCTAGGGCGACCGTCGTGGACGGTCAACAACGGCGCGTTGCCATGGGGGTCAGGGCTGCGGCGGCCTCAGGGAGCTCATGGCCGCCGCGAGATCTGCCTCGAGCCCGGAACCCAGAATCGTGGCGCCTCCCTCGGTGAGGATGCGTTCGGCGTGTCCGGTGTCGCTCTCCTCGACCAAGGCGACCAGGAGCGAGGTCCCGACCGCGATGCCGCTCCCCATCTGCTTGAGAAGGGGATCGGGGAAGCCACCATCCATGAAGTACGCGGCGAGGCCACCCATGATCGCGCCGGTGAGCGCCCCGATGCCGGGAAGGAGGATCGCAGCGATTGCACCAACGGCGGCGCTCTTGCCGACGCCCCAGTCCTGCGTCTCCTTGAACTCCACGCGTCCGTCGATCATCCGCTGCACGATCGCGGCGTTGCCGAGCCGCCCGCCAGCGTTCTTGAGCCGATCGAGGCCGGCAGCCGCTCCGTCCGTCGTGGAGAAGGTGGCGACGATGATGCGCTTGGTGGACGGGGAACCGGTCGGGACGGTCATGTGGCGAGGAGTTGAGGTGGAGGCACGCAAACCTGCGCGGGCGAATCTAACTTGCCAAGCGCCGCCGCTCTATCCGCTACGTCACCCGCAAGGAGAACGAATCAGGTCCACGCCCCAACCAGGAGCGTGATGGCGACGACAAACCCGAGGCTTGTCTTTGCCGCGGCGGCGGCGACGCGACCGATGAGGGCTCCCGTGGCCACTCGCGTTGCGGTCGACCCCGTCGCCTCGGGGCGCGTGTATTCGAGCACGAGGGCACCCACGAACGCTCCGGCGAAGGCACCGATGACCGAGCCGATCACCGGCACAGGCACACCCACGATTGCACCGGCGATGCCACCAAGGATGGCTCCCCACCCAGCGCGCCGCGAGCCGCCGTACTTCCTGGTGTACTTCGCCGAAAGGGTGAACTCGAGGACTTCGGCAAGGACGGTGAGTCCGAGGGCGATGCCGAGCGTCACCCACCCGATCGACGCGGCGGGGACGAGCCAGTCGTAGACCAGTGCCGCGACGATCATCATCCACAACCCGGGGAGCCCGATGGGCACCACGAGGATGGAGACGAACAGGACGGCGGCGAAGAGGATGAGCGACATCGTGCGCCGGACTACGGGGACGGCGACGGAAATGATTCGGCGCGCCGTTCCGGGGCGCGGCTACGCGGGCATCCAAGAACAAAGCCAACTGCTTCAACGCAGAGTCGCCGAGGACGCAGAGGTACGCAGGAACAGCAGCCCGATGTTGGGTAGTTCGCTGCGTACTCTGCGTCCTCTGCGACTCTGCGTTGAAAGAACTTGAGCGAGGCTCGCCTTACGCGACCCCGGCGAGTGACGCATCCCGCAACAACCGCTCGACATCCGCGATATCCGCGGGAGATGCAGCGAGCAGCGGAAGGCGCACTGGCCCGCCCTTGAGCCCGACCCGTTCCATGGCCGCCTTCACGGCCGGGATGCCCATCCGTCCCACGATCTCGGCTGCCGGAGGCGTGAGGCGCCGCTGCAGTTCGTTACTCTCGTCGAGCCGACCGGCGAGAAATGTGCGGTACACCTCGAGCGACAGCTCCGGAGCGAAGAGCGCCACCGCCAGGATCCCGCCGCGCGCGCCGAGTTGGAGGGCCTGCCCGAAGGAGCTGCCGTTCCCCGTGATCACGGTGAAGTCATCCGACTGCGACGCGATGTAGTTCGGGAAATACGCCATGTCGCCTGACGAGTCCTTCATCCCCACGATGTTGTCGTGGCCAGCGAGGCGCGACACGAGGTCGCCCTCGAGCCGGAAGTGCATGTACTTCGGGATGTTGTAGAGCAGCACCGGCAGCGGCGACTCGTCGGCAACGCGCTCGTAGTGCGCCTGGAGCGAGGCCGGCGTCATTGCGTTGGCGTAGTAGTGCGGTGCGACGACCAGTACCGCATCGGCGCCGCGCTGCGCTGCCTCCCGGCACCGACGCACACACGCCTTGGTCGACTCGGCGCCCGTCCCGGCAATCACCCAGCGATCGCTCGGCGTCACGGCGCGCGCCATCTCGAGGATGCGGTGGCGCTCGGTCTCCTCGAGCAGGGCCGCTTCGCCGGTGGACCCCGCGACAACGAGCCCGTTGAGGCCCGCGTCGAGGTGCGCGGTGGCGTTGGCGCCAAACGCATCGAGGTCGAGCTCTCCACGGGCATCGAACGTGGTGATGACGGGGCCGAACACCCCGGAAAGCGTCTTCGTCACGACATCACTCCTTCACTAGGTCAGGCTGGAACCGGAGGTGAACGGGTCCGACTTGGCATCGGTGCCACGGTCGGAGCTGCGGAACATGCTCATCTGGAGCTCGAAGTCGGCGGGGCGCGTGGAGGCGGCAAGCGCCGTCTCGAACGTCACGACGCCCTGCGCCACAAGGTCGGCAAGGTGCTGGTCGAAGGTCTGCATCCCGTACTGGTCGCGGCCCTCGGCCATGTACTCGCGGATCTCGCTCACTCGCTGGTTGAGGATCAGGTCTGCGATGAGCGGCGTGTTGATCATGATCTCGCACGCCACGGCACGGCCGTCACCACTCTTGCGCGGCAGGAGCCGCTGCGAAACGACGGCGGCAAGGGACTCGCTGAGACGAATGCGGACGACGTCCTGCTCCTCGGGCGGGAACATGGACACGATGCGCATGATCGTCGCCTGCGCGTCGGGCGTGTGCACGGTGGCGAGCAGCAGGTGGCCAGTCTCGGCAGCCTTCATCGCGGTGTCGATCGTCTCGGTGTCGCGCAACTCGCCAAGCACAATGACGTCGGGATCCTGACGCAGCGCGGCCTTGAGGCCGACGCGGAAGTTCTCCGTGTCGACGCCGATCTCGCGCTGGGTGATCGAGCTCTTGAGGTCGCGGTGGAGGAACTCGATCGGCTCCTCGAGCGTGACGATGTGCTTCTCGAGATTGGCGTTGATGTGCGCCATCACCCCGGCGAGCGTCGAGGACTTGCCCGATCCGGTGACGCCGGTGATCAGCACCATGCCGCGTTCCATCAGTGCGATCCTCTCGAGTACCGGCGGCAGGCCGAGCTGGTCGATCGTGGGGACGCGGAAGGGAATCACGCGCATCACGATCATGAAGCTCGAGCGCTGGCGCAGGATGTTCACGCGAAAACGGCCGATGCCAGGCGCTCCCCACGAGCAGTCGTAGTCGAGGAGCGAGTCGATGCGCTCCTTCACCTTTTCGTTCGAGATGAGCCGCAGCGCGATGGCGCGCGTCTGCTCAGGCGTCAGCGCCTGCTTGGTCATCGCGGTGAGCACGCCATCGATGCGGGCGCGGAAGACGTCTCCTGCCTTGATGTGCAGGTCCGACGCTCCCCGGTCCACGGCTGCCTTGATGATCTTCTCCACGCCCCCCTCCGTCAATCCAGACCCATGGCCTGGCGTACTTCGGACATCGTGCCGGACGCGATGCGGCGCGCACGCTGCGCACCGTCGTCCAGCAGTTCGCGCACCTTGTTCGGCTCGGCCTGCAGCGCCGCGGCGCGCTCACGAATCGGCGCGAGCTCCTGCTCCATGCTCGCGTGCAGCACCTTCTTGCAATCGATGCATCCCCACCCCGCCGAGCGACACTGGACCGCCACGTGGTCGACCGTGCCCGGCGTGCTGAACGCCTTGTGCAGCTGGTAGATATTGCAGACGTCCGGGTTTCCCGGGTCCGTCTTCCGTACGCGCGCCGGATCCGTCATCGCGGGCCGCAACTTCTCCCAGACCGCCGCCGGAGGCTCGAGGAGGCCGATCGTATTGCCGAGCGACTTGGACATCTTCGCCTGGCCATCGAGTCCCATGATGCGACGCGTCTGCGTGAGCTTCGCCTGCGGTTCCGGGAAGTAGCCTTCGACGAACTTCGCATTCCAGCGGCGTGCGGTGTCGCGCGACAACTCCAGGTGCTGCAACTGGTCCTCGCCGACGGGCACCGTGTCGGCCTTGTAGATCAGGATGTCCGCGGCCTGCAGCACGGGATAGTTGAGCAGGCCGGCGGGCACGCTCTCGAGACGCCCGGCCTTCTCCTTGTACTGCGTCTGGCGCTCCAGCTCACCGACCGGCGTGATCGTGTTGAAGATCCACGCGAGCTCCGTGTGTTCCGGCACGCGCGACTGAACGAAAAGGACGGCCTTGGCCGGATCGATCCCGGCGGCCAGCAACGAGATGCCCATCTCCATCGTGCGACGCCGCAGGTCCGCGGGCTCGTAGGTGCCCGTGATCGCGTGATAGTCCACGACGCAGATGATGGACTCGAACTCGTGCTGCAGTTCGACCCAGTTCTTCACCGCACCGAGATAGTTTCCAATGTGGAGTTCGCCCGAGGGCTGGATTCCACTGAAGATCCGAGGCATCCGAAGGAAACTAAGGTGAGTCGCTTTGCCGTCGCAACGAGACCGGTCCCTCTCCCAGCTCCTGCTCGACGCCTGCACTACGGGGGCGCGCGCCGGTGCGTCCTACATCCGCTCGCGTTCGGGTGACCTCGCAACGATCGACTGGCACGAAAAGACACGGGCCGATTTCGTGAGTGAAGTGGACCTCGGCGCCGAGGGCCGCATCACGGACGCCTTGCTGGCGGCGTTTCCCGACGCCCTGGTGATCGGGGAGGAGTTGACGCCTGGAGTGACCCCGGGCGATGGCGTCGCCTTCGTGGTCGACCCTCTCGATGGGACGAGCAACTTCCTTCACGGCTATCCGCAGTACGCCGTGTCGATCGCGGCCATGGTGGGATCGGTGACGATGGCGGGCGTGGTCCTCGATGTGCCGCGCGATGCCGCTTTCACTGCCACACTCGGCAGGGGCGCCGCGCTCAATGGGACGCCGATTCATGTGTCGGACCTCACAGAACCCACCCGCGCGCTGATCGGCACAGGCTTTCCGTTCAAGGACCTCGACCGTCTGGCACACTACCTCCCCCAGTTTGCCAGGATCGCCTCGCAGGTGTCCGGAATCCGTCGCGCCGGATCGGCTGCCCTCGACCTCGCGGACGTCGCCGCCGGGCGCTTTGAAGGCTTCTGGGAGCTGATGCTCGCCCCGTGGGACATGGCGGCCGGCACCCTGCTGGTCCGTGAGGCGGGAGGGCGCGTGACGGATCTCGAGGGGCGCGACGTGGTGACCTCACACACCCCCGTGGTCGCGTCGAATGGCGTGATGCACGACTGGCTGCTGGCCCAGTTGCGGACCGACCAGCCCCTCCCCACGATTCGCTCCTGACCGGGCGACGTTCCCTTCCCTGCCGTATCCCGCATGAAAATCGTCGAGTGCGTTCCCAACTTTTCTGAAGGCCGCGATTCCACCGCCGTTGGCGCAATCCGCGACGCGATCGCGAGCGTCGATGGCGCGATCATCCTCGATGTCTCCAGTGACACGTCGCATCACCGCTCAGTGATCACGTTCGTGGTGCCGGTGGAACGGGCGGTGGAAGCGGCGTTTCGGGGGATGCGCGAGGCCGCCGCGCGGATCGACCTGACGACGCACAAGGGCGAGCACCCGCGCATCGGGGCGACCGACGTCGTGCCCTTCATTCCGCTCGAGGGGACCACGATGGAGGATTGCGTGGCCCTTGCGCACGCGTTGGGCGCGCGGGTCGCGCGAGAACTCGGCATCCCGGTCTACCTGTACGAGCGCGCCGCGACGCGCCCCGATCGGGAGAACCTCGCCGACGTGAGGCGCGGGGAGTTCGAGGGACTGCGCGACGACATCGTGACAAACGCGAAGCGGGTGCCCGACTACGGCGACGCGAAGGTGCATCCCACGGCCGGCGCGACGGCCATCGGCGCGCGTCCCTTCCTCGTCGCGTACAACGTCTACCTCGGCGGCACGGAGAACCTGCAGGTCGCGAAGGACGTCGCCAAGGCGCTGCGCCACTCGTCAGGCGGCCTGCGCTACGTCAAGGGACTCGGCCTCGAGGTCGATGGGCAGGCCCAGGTGTCGATGAACCTCGTCGACATCGAGAAGACGCCGCTGCACCGCGCCTTCGACATGGTGACGATGGAGGCGGCCGCGCAGGGCGTGAGCGTGACGTGGAGCGAGATCGTGGGGCTCGTGCCGGAGCGCGTGCTGTTCGACGCCGCTGCGCGACACGTACGACTGCGCGGCTTCACCACCGACCTCGTGCTCGAGCACAAGGTGCGGCGCGCGGTGAGCGGCGGCGAGAGCCTCTCGGGCTTCGTG
>JACMLI010000163.1 GCA_014379705.1 Gemmatimonadaceae bacterium | reverse complement strand
CCGGAACCCGATCGCCTCGCTGCGCAACTGCCTTGAGCTGGTGCGACGTCGCTTGACCCGCGACCCCGAGGGGGCCGAGTTTGCCGACCTCGCGATCAACGAGCTGCTGCGTATGCACGAGCTCACCGAGCAGATGCTCGACGTCAGTCGGCCGCGCACCACCGCCGTGGCGCGTTGCGCGCCCGTGCAAGTCGCCCGCGATGTCGTCCGCCTGGTCACCGCCGGGATCCTGGAGCGCGAGCTCCGCATCGACGTCATCGGGGAGCCCGCGATCCGGGCCGCGATCGCCGGCGATGCGCTCCAGCAGGTGCTGCTCAACGCCGTGCAGAACGCCCGCGAGGCCCGCCGCGACACAACCGACGGCGTGCGCGTGCAGGTCTCCGTGGCCCAGCGAGACGCCGGGGTGACGATCACCATCGATGACAACGGTCCAGGTATTCCCGCCGCACTGCGCGGCCGCGTGTTCGATCCCTTTTTCAGCACGAAGGCTGACTTCCACGGCGTCGGCCTGGGCCTGTTCGTCGCCGAGGGCCTGGTGCGCGGCGCCGGTGGGCGCCTCGTGGTGGGAGACGCCCCGGGCGGCGGGGCGCGCCTCGTGCTCGAACTGTCCCTCGCGGCACCGGACGACCATGCGGCTGCGCCGGAGAACCTCGGGGCGCACTCCCGGACAACATGATCGAGTCGCGACCCATGGCGCGCATCCTCGTGGTGGACGACGACCGGACGTTCCGCCGGTCCACCTGCGCGCTGCTGCGCAGCGACGGCTATGCCGCGGACGACGTCGAGGACGGCCAGGCGGCGCTCGAGGCGCTGCGCGAGCAGCGCTACGACCTGATGCTTCTCGACCTCCGCATGCCGGGCATCGACGGACTGCAGCTCATCGAGGCGCTCCGCATCCGCGGCCACGGCATCCCGGTGCTGATGATCAGTGGCTTTGGCACCGTGGACCTCGCCGTTCGCTCCCTCCATCTCGGGGCCGACGACTTCCTGACGAAACCCGTCGAGCCGGACGTCCTCTCCAACCGCGTGGCCGAATTGCTGGAGCGCCGGCCGAGCGTGGCGCGGCCCGGGCGCCCTTCTCCGGAGATCATAGGAAGGTCATCGGCGATCCGCGAGACCCTGCACAAGGTCGATCGCGTCGCGCCCACCGAGACGACGGTACTCATCACGGGCGAGACGGGGGTTGGAAAGGAACTGGTGGCGCGTGCGGTACATCGGCTCTCGCCGCGGGCACAGGGCCTCTTTCTCGCCGTCAATTGTGGCGCGCTCGCCGAAAGCCTGCTGGAGAGTGAGCTTTTCGGTCACGTGAAGGGATCGTTCACCGGCGCCGTTCGCGATCGCATCGGCGTGATCGAGTCCGCACAGGGGGGCACGCTCTTCCTCGACGAAGTCGGGGAAATGAGCCTCGGGCTGCAGCAGCGGCTCTTGCGCGTGCTGCAGGAGCGCGAGGTGACGCGGGTAGGTGCGATTCGACCGGTCGCGGTGGACATCCGCGTGGTCGCCGCGACAAACAAGGATCTGCAGGCGCTGATCCGTGCGGGACGCTTTCGCGAGGATCTGTACTATCGGCTGGCCGTGTTCACGCTCGACGTCCCGCCGCTGCGCGAGCGGAGCGAGGACATTCCGTTGCTCGTGCAACATGCCATCGATCGCCTTCGCGCGCGCGTCCCACAGTGGGGCGACCTGTCCTGTTCGCCGTTCGCCCTCCGCGCCTTGCGCGCCTTTGACTGGCCCGGCAACGTGCGGCACCTGCTTGGGGCGATCGAGAGTGCCGCCGTGCTCGCGGGAGGCCAGCGGATCGAGATGCAGCACCTGCCGACGGAGGTGCGCGAGACGCTCGACGGTCCCTCGCAACCTCGCTATCGGGCGCCGGGGGACGGCGACGAGGAACGTGCCCGCATCCGCTGGGCCCTCGAGAGGAGCGAAGGGTCACTCACGCGGGCCGCCGACCTTCTGGGCATGGGTCGCACCACGCTTTGGCGAAAACTCAAGGCCATGCAACTGACCACCGGGGGGCGCGAGCTGGACGCTCACCCGCACTGACGGTTCTTCGCGGCGTCAGATTCATTCGACGAAGCGCTGGGCATGAACGCCGTCCTGGCGATCGTCGATCCGTTCATCGTGTAGGGATGGAGCCGGGCCCGGCAGGGGCGCCTTTCCCTGCAGCGCTCGCGCCGCTCAGACTCCCCCTCAACCGATCCGCCGCGTACTTCTGCGCTTCCTTCGCAGCGTCGAGGACCGCGGCCATGCCGAAGAACTCGTGCGCCATGCCGTTCCACTGCCTCCGACTCACGTCCACTCCTGCCGCGCGCAATCGCTCCATCAGCGTCTCTCCCTCGGAACGCAGGGGATCAATCTCGGCTGCGACGATCGTCACCGGCGGCAGGCCGGCCAGGTTCGCGTTGATCAGGTCGAGGCGCGGATCCTTGAGGTCCTGCGCGGAGGCGGTCGCGTGCTTCACGAACCACCCCATCATCGCCCGGTTCAGGGGCTTTGCGTTCGCGTTCTCGATGTAGGACGGCGTCGTGGTATCGGTGGCCGCCACCGGATAAACCGCAAGGATGTGCATCGGCGCTTGCAGCTGCTGGTCGCGGGCGGCGATCGCCGTTGCCAGGGCGAGGTTTCCCCCGGCGCTTTCACCAGCGAGGGCCACGCGCGTCGGGTCGCCATTGATCGACGCCGCATTGGCCAACGTCCAGCGATAGGCAGCGAGGGCGTCGTCGTGCGCTGCGGGGAATTTGTGCTCAGGGGCGAGGCGATAGTCGATGCTGATCACGACGGCGTTCGCGAGCTTCGAGAGGCCCCGCGCGCCCCCGTCGTACACGTCCTTGTTGGCGATGACAAACCCGCCGCCGTGATAGTACACGATCACCGGGAATGGCCCCGCGCCTGCGGGTGTGTAGACTCGCGCCGGGATCTGCCCGGCAGCGCCCGGGATCGTTCGATCGGCCGAGGCGACCCCTGGCACGAGGTCCGTCGGGTCTGTGGAACGGCCTTCCTTCGTGAGAACAGCCGTCACGGCGTCTGTGGGGGTGGGCTGGCGACGCGCTTCCTCCGGAGTCAGCGTTTCAATCGGCTTGCCGCCAAGACTCGCGAGTTCATCGAGCACGCGTGCCATCGCCGGGGTTGGTGCGGCCCGTGGGGACGCCGCGCTGCTGCTCACCTCCGGCGGTGATGGATTTGCCATGACACTGACCTCTCCGGTCGCAGAATCCGACTGTGTGTATGTGCCACGTCCGCACGATGCGACGCCGAGCATCGTCGCGATCGCCAGTGGTACGGTGGCGTGGAAGCGAAGGCCCATCACGACTCTCTCCAGGCGGCGGGGGCTGGGAATTGCTCGCATGACGTAAGCGCCTTGCCGGGACTGGCTAAGGACAAGAATCGCGGCAGACGGCGCCACCCTTCTTCCTCCCAGGTCCACATGGTCGCGTCAAGGGCGTTCACCTGGCGCTGGCTGCCAGGTACTCCCTCGAGCGCGTTCGCGCTGTCCACCACTAGCGCCACATCGTTGCTGAGCAGGCCCACAAACACCGTTCTCCCGTCGGCCTCGAAGGCCTCGAGACGCCAGGGTCTATCGGCGCCCGACGCCAGCGCCGCCGTGCCGACCGAGCACGGGAGGCGACGGCGTCGGTATCTGGGACGCGACTTCATCTTCAGGGAATCAGTGGCTTGAAGAACGGCTGCACGATGGTGCGCACCTGGTCCTTCGTCAGGGGTTCGTCGAAGGCCTCACCCGCCGCTGCCGCTACGTCGATTCCGGCGGGGAGGTTGGGCAAGGTCGTGACATTCACGCCAGCGTGGGTTGTGTTGCCCTCGTTGGCGTAGATGAGGTCGAACGCCGCGATCACCGCGGCGGGCGGGCTCGTGATGTTGCCGGCACCAGCGGCAGGAGCGCCACTTCCGGACACGGTGCCGCTGAACCTCACCGTGGCTGGTGCACCGTTCTGTCGCCGCAGCCGCCGAATCTTCGCGGCGTGACGTGCTTCGACCGAGTGAATCCGAAGAGCCGCTTCGAGGACGACCGTGTTGCTCTGCAGGTTCGGCGCCTGACCCTTGTACGCGCGCACACCGGTGTCCTCCGCGCCCTGCGCGACTTCGAGCAGGAAGGGGAGGTCGGTCGTCGCCTTGGCGAATGGACCGCCGCCCGTCGCGCTGCGATTGCCGGTGAAGTCGAACGACGCGATGGTCAGGTTGAACACATTCGTCGCGCCGCTGGCGAGCAGCGTGGCCACGTGTGACGCCTCGTGCTTCTGGATCTGTTGCAGCGTGTTGACAGCACCGGGCACGGCCGCCGCGAGTGCACGCACCGGCGCGAACGCCGCATTCTGCGCGATCGAGTCGCTCGTGCCGAGTACCGCCTTGTAGAACTCATTCTCGAAGATCTCGAGGGCCAGTGCGAAATCGAGCACGCCCTTGATGTCCGGAGGCAGCGTACCCTGCGCGTGGACGTCCTTGGCGAGCGCGGCAAGCGCGATCGGCACGGAGCCGATGGCAAGTGCGGCAATG
>JACMLI010000162.1 GCA_014379705.1 Gemmatimonadaceae bacterium | reverse complement strand
GGGCACTACCTCGATGAATCGGCCGCGGCGCACCGGGCGCGGGGCCTCTCCCACGCGGATGCGGTACGCGC
The DNA here is from genome assembly GCA_014379705.1 of Gemmatimonadaceae bacterium. Classification (GTDB taxonomy): domain Bacteria; phylum Gemmatimonadota; class Gemmatimonadetes; order Gemmatimonadales; family Gemmatimonadaceae; genus RBC101. The sequence continues at coordinate 2,412 of JACMLI010000162.1, read as the reverse complement.
CGCGCGCGTCGAGGTCGGGAGCCTGACGAGTGTCCAGCAGGAAGTGCGTGGCTACGGGTGGGAGCGCGCCTTCGAGGCGTTCGTGACCGACGTCCGGCGGGCGGTGCGCCGCGCCCGCCGCGAGCCGGGGTTCGCCCTCACCACGGTGCTCACCCTGGCGCTCGGGATCGGCGGGACCACGGCGATCTTCAGCGCCGTCAAGCCGACGCTGTTCGATCCACTGCCCTACCCGGACTCGCGCCGCATCGTCGCCGTGCGAGAGGTGCGCCCCGACGGCGCGGAGAACGCCGGGACCTTCGGCATGTATCACGAACTGGCGGCGCAAAACCGCGCCTTCCGTGCGATCGCCGTGGCGCGCCGCTGGCAACCGACGCTCGGCGGCGTCGATCGGCCGCAGCGCTTCGAAGGACAGCGAGTCAGTGCTGCGTACTTCTCCGTGCTCGGCGTGTTGCCCGCACTGGGGCGCCCGTTCGCGGCAACCGACGACGTGCAGGACGGGCCGGCCGTGGTGCTGATCAGCGACGGGCTCTGGCGGCGCCAGTTCGGCGCGGATTCGAGCGTGATCGGCCGCCAGACCCGCCTCGACGACCGACCATTCGCTGTGCTTGGCGTGATGCCGGCGGGCTTCGAGGATGTTCTCGCCCCCGAGGCGGAGATGTGGGCGCCGCTGCAGTACGGGATGTCGCAAGGACGCGCGTGGGGGCACCACCTGCGCATGATCGCCCGCCTTCGCCCCGGCGTTTCCCTCATTCAGGCCACCGAGGAACTCAACGCGCTTGGGGCGGCGGTGCTCGCCGAACTGCGTCCCGAGACCTACGGCACCGATGTGCGCTTTGCGGCCGTGCGCCTCCAGGACGCAGTCACCGAGGCGATCCGCCCCGCCCTCCTTGCCATGCTCGGCGCTGTCGCACTGGTGCTGGTCATCGCCTGCGTGAACGTCACGAACCTGGTCCTCGCCCGCGATGCGCGGCGCCACGGGGAGTATGCCTTGCGCGCGGCCCTGGGCGCGGGCCGGCATCGACTCGTCAGGCAGGTGCTCGCCGAGAACCTCACGCTGGCCCTCGCCGGCGGAGCCTGCGGACTCCTCATCGCCTTCGTCGGCGTGCGGAGCTTTATCGCCCTCACGCCGCCCTCCCTCCCGCGCGCGTCGGCCATCGACGTGGATGGCGGCGTCTTTGCGTTCTCGCTGCTCGTCAGCACGATCGTCGGCCTCGCGTTCGGCGCGATCCCGGCGCTGCGTGCGACGCGAAGCCAGCCACACGCCGCCCTGCAGGCCGGAACCCCTCGGACCGTGGCGGGACGACGGCGCGCGACCCACGTCCTGGTGGTGGCCGAGGTCTCGCTCGCCGTCATGCTGCTCGTGTGCTCGGGGCTCCTCCTGCGCAGCCTCTCCCGCGTTTTCGCCGTGGACACCGGCCTCGAGGCCGACGGGTTGCTCACGATGCAGGTCCATGCCGTGGGAGCGCGCTTCTCCGACGACTCGGTCACTCACCGCTTCTTTGCCAGCGCCCTCGAGGCGACTCGTCAGGCACCGGGTGTCGCGCGTGCGGCGATGACCAGCCAGCTGCCGCTGAGCGGCGACGCGGATCTGTACGGCGTGCACTTCGAGCCGGCGTTCGCCGATGACCCCGGTGAAGTGCGCGGCACATGGCGCTATGCCGTGAGTCCCGCCTACTTCGCGGTGATGGGCATTCCCTTGCGCCAGGGACGCGTGCTCGAGGCGCATGACGTCGCCGGTGCCCCTCCCGTCGCCCTGATCAGTGCGTCGCTGGCGAAGCGGCGGCTTGGTGGCCGCGATCCGATCGGGCTGCAGGTGCGCATCGGGGCGAGCGAGCCGTACACCGTGGTTGGTGTCGTGGGAGACGTGAAGCAGGCGTCGCTCGCGATCGATGAACCCGATGCCGTGTACGTGAGCACCACCCAGTGGGTGGGCGCCGACCGCGCGATGTCCCTCGTCGTTCGTGGGACGCAAGACCCTTCGACACTCACGGAAGTCGTGAGGCAGGCGGTGTGGTCGGTCGATCGCGACCAGCCCGTGGTTCGTGTCGCGACGATGCAGTCCCTCGTCGCCGCGTCGGCGGCGGAGCGACGCTTCGCGCTCATCGTGTTCGAGGCCTTTGCCATCACGGCGCTCCTGCTGGCCGCGGCGGGGCTATACGGGGTGCTCGCAGGCAGCGTGGCCGAGCGCACCCGCGAGATCGGCGTTCGCTCTGCACTGGGGGCAACCAGGGGTGACATCCTCCGCCTCATCGGCGCCCAGGCGATGAGCGTCACCGCGCTCGGGGTGGGGCTCGGGGTCATCGGTGCAGCGGGCGCCACGCGCGCCATCGCGGGACTGCTCTTCGGCGTCACGCCCCTCGATCCACTCACGTACGGCGCCGTCCTCGCCCTGCTCGTCGCAGTCGCGGCGAT
>JACMLI010000161.1 GCA_014379705.1 Gemmatimonadaceae bacterium | reverse complement strand
TGGTGTCGGTCTTGGCGGCCGGGTTGGTCACGTCATTGGCCCCGATGACGAAGGCGACGTCGGCGGTCGAGAATTCGGAATTGATGTCCTCCAGCTCGAAGACCTCGTCGTAGGGCACGTTGGCCTCGGCGAGCAGTACGTTCATGTGGCCGGGCATCCGGCCGGCGACCGGATGGATGGCGTACTTCACCTCGACGCCCTCCGCTCTGAGTTTGTCGCCCATTTCGCGGAGCGCGTGCTGCGCCTGCGCCACCGCCATGCCGTAGCCCGGCACGACGATGACCTTCTGCGCGAAGGCGATCTGCACGGCGGCGTCTTCCACCGAGACCGAGCGCACCGTGCCGGTGGCCGTGCCCCCCGTGGGTGCCGATCCCCCCTCGCTCCCAAAGGCCCCGAACAGCACGGAGCGGAAGGAACGATTCATCGCCTTGCTCATCAGGAGCGACAGGATCACGCCCGACGCGCCATCGAGCGCGCCGCAGATGATCAGGATCATGTTGCCGAGCGCGAAGCCCGTGGCCGCCGAGGCGAGGCCGGCGTACGAGTTGAGCAGCGCGATCACCACCGGCATGTCGGCACCGCCGATCGGCAGCACCAGCGAGAACCCGATGATCGACGCCAGCACGATCAAGCCGTAGAACAGGCGAGCATCGGCCGGGTTGAGGATCAGGGCGACGAGCATTACCACCGCCGCGACCACCAGCGCCAGGTTCACGAAGTTCTGACCCTTGAACGTGATCGGACGACCCGGCAGGATCTCCTGCAGCTTGCCGAAGGCAATGAGACTGCCGCACACGGTGAGGGCGCCCAGCATCACCTCGAGTCCGAGCGCTCCCATCGTGAACGCGCTGAGGCCACCCGACTCGCTGCCGTGGTACGCGTGGTGGTACTCGGCCACGCCGACCAGCGTGGCGGCCGAGGCACCGAAGGTCTGCGCAATCGCGATGCGCTGCGGCATCGCGGTCATCGGGACCTTCACGCCGAGCGGATACCCGATGATCGTGCCGATGGCGAGGCCGACAGCGATCCACGTGTAGGTCAGGATCTGCGCCGAGACGAGCGTCCCGATGATCGCCAGGAGCATGCCGATCGCGGCGATCTGGATGCCGCGCCGCGCCTTGTCGGGCTGGGTGAGCCCGCGGATGCCGACGATGAACGCGATGGACGCCAGGACGTAGGTGACCTGGATCGCCAGTTCGCGGCCCGAAAGCGTGTTCATGGCGCCTTACTTCCCGTGCGACTTGGGAGCGCCGTCGCCTTTCTTGAACATGCCGAGCATGCGATTGGTGATGAGGAAGCCGCCGACCACGTTGATCGTCGCCATCACCACCGCGATGAAGCCGAGGATCGTGGCGACCGTGCCGTACCGTCCTCCTGCGGCGATCAGCGAGCCCACGAGCGAAATGCCGGCGATGGCGTTCGTGGCGCTCATGAGCGGTGTGTGCAGCAGCGCCGGGACCCGGCTGATCAGCTGGTAGCCGAGGAAGGCGGCCAGGATGAACACGTAGACCTGCAGGAGGATGGTCATGAGCGGGTGGTGCCGGCGTGAGTGAGGCACATGGGGCCGACGATCTCGTCCTCGAGGTTGATCGCGATCGCGGCGTCCTTGATCATGTGCTGCAGCAGGGTGAGCACGTTCTTGGAGAACATCACCGACGCGTGGAAGGGCACGGTGCTGGCCACGTTGAGGGCCCCGATGACCTGGACGCCGTTCACGTCGCGCGTCTCGCCCGGGACCGTGAGTTCGCAGTTCCCGCCGGTCTCGGCGGCGAGGTCGACGATCACCGCGCCTGCGCGCATCGAGGCGACCATCGCTCCGGTGATGAGGCGCGGGGCAGGGCGTCCCGGGATCTGGGCGGTGGTGACGACGAGATCCTGGTCACGGATGTGGGCGGCCAGCGCCTCCATCGTCTTGCGCTGCTCGTCTTCCGTCTGGGCGCGGGCGTAGCCGCCGGCGGCCTCGGCGTCGCTGACCGGCTCGGGGCCCACGAAGGTCGCGCCTAACGAGAGGACTTGCTCGCGTGCGGCGGCGCGGATGTCGAAGCCCGAGACGCTCGCCCCCAGCCGACGCGCGGTCGCGATAGCCATGAGGCCGGCGACGCCGGCCCCGATGACGAACGCCTTGGCCGGAGGGATGCTCCCCGCGGCCGTGGTGAGCATTGGCATCAGCTTTGGCGACGCGGCGGCTGCGATGAGCACCGACTTGTACCCCGCGACGGTGGCCTGTGACGACAGGATGTCCATCGACTGCGCCCGCGTGATGCGAGGTACGCGCTCGAGGGCGAGTGACGTCACGCGTCGCGCCGTGAGGCGTTCCAGCACATCGGCGCTGGTGGCCGCGGGGAGCAGCGAGATGAGGATCACGCCCTCCCGCAGGGCGTCGGCTTCGGCGAGCGAGGGCTTCTGGACTTTCACGACGACATCGCAGTCGCCGAGAATCGCGCCCGCGTCATCGACCAGTTCGGCCCCGGCGGCAGCGTACGCATCGTCGGTGCAGAAGGCGGGCCCACCCGCGCCACGCTGGACGCGTACGCCGACGCCGGCCTTGGTGAGCCGTCCGACGCTCTCCGGGACCAGGCCGACGCGTCGTTCACCGGACGCGCTCTCCCGGGGGACCCCAATCCGCATGCGTGCACTCCTCGTGGCAAGGACGGCGGAATGTCGGCGGTGGATCGGCAATAGACAAGGCGACGGCGCATGCGCCGTCGCCCTGTTTGGTCACCTCCGGGGGTTGCGCGGGCGGGGGGCTGTGGTCACCACGGGAGGGCCTTTCCGGCTCCCCGTCGCAACTTGTGCCCGACGCCCGAGCGCCACCGTTAGGCGATCACGGAATGAAGCCCATGTACAGCAGGCGGTTCGGCGATCCGACGCCGGCGCCGACCACGAGACCCACCGTCGCCTGGGCGCGGATGGTGTTCTGCACCTGGAAGGCCGTCCACAGCGGGAACGCCTGGCGCAGCTGGGCGGCGACGCCAGCCACGTGCGGCGATGCCATCGACGTGCCGTTCAGGACCGCCGACGCGACGTTGGACGTGTGCCACGCGCTCCGGATATTGACGCCGGGGGCAAAGAGGTCGAGGCACGGCCCGAAGTTCGAGAAGCCCGCGCGGAAGTCGGTGATCGTCGTGGCGCCGACGGTCAGCGGGTTCACGGCGCTCGCCGGCGACGAGCCGCAGGCGTTCAGGTTCGAGTTGCCGGCGGCGACGGCGGTCGCGACGTTCATGTTCACGAGGTTGTTCACCGCGTTGTTCACGGCGGCCGAGAAGCCACCACCGAGGCTCAGGTTCGCGACGGCGGGTGAGATCTTGTTGGCCGCGACCCAGTTGATGCCCGCGATGACGCCAGCGAACGTGCCCGAGCCCGCGCAGTTCAGCACGCGGACCGGGTGCAGCCACACGCGCTTCGCGACGCCGTATTGCGTGCCACCGACCGTGCCGGCGACGTGCGTGCCGTGGCCGTTGCAATCGTTCGTGCCGTTCCCGTCGGCGATCACCGTGATGCCGCCGAGGACGCGACCAGCGAAGTCCGTATGCGTGGGGCGGATGCCCGTATCGATGATGTAGGCGTGCACGCCGAGCCCGGTCCTGTTGTAGGTGTAGGCGTTGTTGAGCGGGCGAGGGCGCTGGTCGATGCGATCGAGGCCCCACGACGGTGGGAAGAGCTGGGTGGCGTCCGCGGTGACGATCCCGTTCTTCTCGACGATGGCGACATCGGAGCGACGCGCGAGGTCGATGGCGATGCCGGCGGGCAGTTCGACCAGGAAGCCCTTGAGGGCGTGCTCCCACTGGTCCTTGATGCGACCGCCGCGAGCGGTGATCGAGGCGGCGGCGGAGGAGACGTCGGACGTCCCTTCCTTGAGGACGACGATGTATTCGCCCGGCGCCTGCAGCGCACTGACATCAGCGTCGACGGCCGCAGCGGCATCGGGCGCGCGGCGCGTGGTGTCTGGTGACGTCGAGTCGCTACATGCAGCGAGGACCGCGAGACTCACAAACGAAAGGCCGATCAGAATGCGGCGAGACATGGGTTCCCTCCAAGGGAAGTGCAAACCGGTCGCATGGAGGGTCCGGTGCACGCCCCATGCGTGCCACCGGCCGCCACGCGCGCCCATCCGAAGACAGGCGTGATCACCCGGGGCCACCCGTGGTCTCTCGTGGGGCACGCACGCGTCCCCGCGACGTGACGCCACGTGAACGCGGGACGCATCCCGCGAAGAACACCCTGGTGATGAGTCGGGAGGACGCCGCGCTCCGCCTGTGTTGCCGGGACCGGTTCGCGTGAGCGTTCCGTGGGGGGTGCCCTGGCCTGACGATGCGCGCGGTGGTTCGACCTCAACCCCGTGCACGTGCAGCCTAGTGGTGCCGGCGACGGCTGAACACTCGGGCGAGTACCAGTCAACGGGACGAGTGGACTAGTGGTAGCTGACAGCTGGTCGCTGCCGGCCTGTAGTGCGTTTGCCCTGCCACTCGTCACCACTAGTCCACTAGTCCACCACGTCCACTAGTCCCTCGGAAGGTACTTCGCCGGGATCTCGTTCCCCGGGCGTTCGCTGTCCCAGTAGATCGACACCACCCACCAGCGACCGCCGTCCTTGAGCAGCTGGATGGAGTTGATGCCGCGCGAGAAGGGCTTCTCGCCCAGGTCCGCCGTGCGCCGCGACTCGTAGGTGCTGAACGCGTGCACGATGTGGCCGTACTCCTCGGTGACGCGATGGATCTCACGCTCGAAGAAGCCGCTGCGTTCGAGCCCCGGGCCGGCACGCCTCACGTAGTCGTCGCCGCTCAGCATGGCGACCGACGCCCCGGCACCCCCCGGCCGCGACCCCGTCGGCATCAGGCGCGCGTTAGGCACGAGGATGGACCGGAAGCGGTCCCAGTTGCGCGCCTGGCCCGCGGGCCCGGAGATCACGTCGTACAGGGTCTTGAGGATGGCATCGATCGACGCGACATCGGCCGGGTTCGCGGCCGGACGGGCAATACTGTCCACACCCGGAGGCGTGATGGCCTGCGCAGCGAGGCGAGGCACGGGAGCAGAGACCGCAACAGCGGCGAGGACGAGCAGGGCAGGGACGCGCATGTGAGGAGGAGGAAGGAGACGCCACAGGTTACTCGCTCGCCCCCCGACACGCGTACGCGCTCGGACGAGTCGACGGAGAAGCAGGACCCGAATAGTGTGACAGGACAATGGTGCACCCGTCCACCCGTCCACCCGTCCACCCGTCCACCCGTCCCCCACGAGTCCACTACTTCACCAGTCCACTCGCCCCCCTACGGCCGATACGTCACGCTCACATACGGCCGGATCTTCTCTTCGTACGGGACGTCGAGCGAGTAGCCAACGCCGAACCGGATGCGCGTCGAGGGAAGCGTCACGAATCCGATGGTCGGGAATGCAAACTCTTCTTCGACGCCCAAGACGCGCTGGTAGCGCGTGATGCTGTCCCCCGCAGCGACCCAGATTGCATAGGGATGCACGCCGAGCACCCGCAGCGATGCACGGTAGAGCTCGAACCGTCGCCCTGAGGCGTACCCGACCGGCACCGACGGGAGGGAGATGCGCTGGCTTAAATGGGCTTGATCAATGAAGGGGAGGTACGCCCCGCCGATCGCGAACTGCTCGAACGCGCGCCCGAACTCCCCCGGCTCGGGGGCCGTCACCGTACCCCGCGTGGCCTCCACGCGCAGCTCACCTCGGGCGCCGCCTAACGTGAGCGAGCCGGTGGCGATGCGTCGCGA